>CAYVXP010000009.1:0-12836 GCA_964455165.1 uncultured Gammaproteobacteria bacterium | reverse complement strand
CACCTAGGGCTATTTTGGCTACGTCTGGCGTATAGGCAATTCGTGCTTCACCAGGCACTTGCACTGTCCATTGTTGATTGCTCACTATCCTATCACGGATAATAGACACGACTACGATACCAGCTAACAACAATAAAGTTAATACTTTTAGTATAAAACCCTTGTCGCTAAACTTGTGGTTTTGTATTGTTTCTTCCATATTTTTAGTATTTAATGATTATTCTATATTATAACACCAACTTTTTTGCTGTCAAAAAAGTGACAAGACAATTTATTTCAAACTCGCCTTTATAAAGTCCTTGAAAAGTGGATGTGGTCGAAGTGGTCGAGACTTAAACTCTGGATGAAACTGTGAGGCTACAAAAAATGGATGATCTTTAAGTTCGATTATTTCCACTAATTTTTTATTCGGTGAAATACCAGATAAACGCAAGCCGGCTTTTTCCAAACGCTCCCGATAATCCATGTTGAATTCGTAGCGATGTCTATGACGCTCATCAATACGAGATTTTTGATAAGCTTTGTAACTCAAAGAATCTTTGTCCAAAATACAAGGATAAGAACCCAAGCGTAAAGTGCCACCCTTTTCTTCATCTTCAGTATGTCCTGGCAAAATATGGATGACTGGATTGGCGGTCTTGGGATTAAACTCCGTAGAATCAACATCTTGAGTATTGAGCACATGTCTGGCAAACTCAATAGTTGCTACCTGCATACCTAGACACAAACCTAAATATGGTTTTTTATGCTCTCGAGCATATTTGGCAGCCATGATTTTACCCTCAACTCCTCGATGTCCAAAACCACCTGGCACTACAATACCAGCTACTTTAGTCAATTTTTTATACTCACTTTGATCATTTTTTTCGAGTTTAGCGGCATTGACCCACACTAGATCCAGAGAAACATTGTGAAAATAACAAGCTGATTTCAAAGCCTCGATCACACTAATATAAGCATCATGATTTTCATTGTACTTACCAACCAAAGCAATGGGCATTTTCTTTTTGTGATTGGTGACTATTTTTTTGACCAAGGCCTCCCAGTCATCAAGGCGAGTTTTTCTTTTGGTCACGTGTAATTTATCAAATATGATAGATGAAATATTATATTTTTTTTCAAAATTTACTGGTACCTCATAGATAGTCTTGACTGTCGGCGCTGGTATGACGGCAGATTCCGACACATCACAAAACAAAGCAATTTTTTGGATAGCCTCATGAGTGACTGCCAAATCAGAACGCACCAAAATAATATCTGGCTGAATACCGCGTCGATAGAGCTCACGCACGGACATTTGAGTTGGCTTGGTTTTGAGCTCACCAGAGGTCTTGAGATATGGCAAAAGAGTCAGATGTACAAAAAGTACATTAGACGCACCAATCTCTTGCTTGAATTGTCGAGCAGCCTCTAGATAAGGCTCGCCCTCTATATCACCGACTGTGCCACCAATTTCTATAAGTACAAAATCAGCTTTACTTTCACTGGCTGCTTGCTTGATATAGTCTTTTATTTCATTGGTAATATGCGGGACAATCTGAATAGTCTTACCCAAGTATGCGCCACTACGCTCGCCTTTTAATACTTTTTCATAAATACGACCAGTAGTCAGATTGGACAACCTAGTCAGACTGACATCGATAAAGCGCTCATAATGCCCAAGATCTAGATCAGTCTCCGTGCCATCGTCAGTCACATAGACCTCACCATGCTGATATGGACTCATGGTGCCAGGATCGATGTTGAGATAGGGATCCAGTTTCAAGGAAAAAACATGGAAACCAGCTGAACGTAAAATGGCGCCTATAGAAGCTGAGGCAATGCCCTTGCCAAGACCTGAACAAACGCCACCAGTTATAAAAATAAATTTTGTATTATCGACAAGCACAGTATTTTACTCTTTCTCGCTAGGCGCTTTAATGATTATGGTGAGGGCAATTTTTTCATTGCTGGGCAATTTCAAAACTACTGGAAATTTACCAAGAGTCTTAAAAAAATAATTTTCTATAAACCAATTACTATGTATATCCAAATTATAATTTTTTTTCACAAAATTTATAATCTCATCTACACCAATACCAGCAAAAAGATGATTTTTTTCTGAAGTCTTGCCGACAAAATTTAAACTTTGATTATTTAAATTTTTAACAATTTTAGAATACTTACTTTGCTGTTCAGCTAGATTTTTTTCTTGCTCGTCTTTTTGGTGTTGAAAATGTTTGACACTGGAAGCTGTGGCCAAGATAGCTTTTTTTTGGGGTAAGAGAAAATTCATAGCGTGCCCCTCACTCACCTCTTTGACCTCGCCCTTTTTACCCAAAGACTGTATATTTTCTAGCAAAATTACTTTCATGATTATTTTCCTATCAATTCTATGGCTTTATCCATTTGTGGATCTTTATCACTATTATAATCTTCCAGTGTAAAATCAACAAGTTCATCTGGTGTGATACCATCAGGCTCAATAGAAGTGCCAAGTGGTGTCAACCATTTAGCGACAGTGATTTTCAAAGCTGAGTCACTGCGCAATGGTATGAGTTTCTGCACCGAACCTTTGCCATAGGTTTTTTGGCCAACCAATTTGGCAATATTATAGTCTTTGAGTGCACCAGCCAAAATTTCTGAAGCTGAGGCTGAGCCTTCGTTGACCAAAATAATAGTTTTGAATTTACGCAAACTAGTTTTACCATTGGCCTTGTGTTCGATGTTTTGACTCTTGTCAGCAAACTCTTCTCTGACTACTACCTGGCCAGGCTCTAGCCAATAACCAGCCAGATCCACAGCTTTGTCTAAATAACCACCCGGATTGCTACGCAAATCTATGACCAAGCCCTTAGGATTTTGACTCAATACTTTTTGAGCTATATTAGCAAAAACATCAGAGGTGTCATCATTGAAGCCGGTTATTTTTACAATAGCAATATTATTTTCTTGTTTATAAGTGACACTCGGCACACTTATTTTATCACGAGTAATAGAAACATCTTTAGCTTTATTTTCACCTTTGGATAAAATAGATAAAGTAACTTTTGTGCCTTTATCTCTCCTGATCAAAGAAACAGCCTGATCAGCAGATAGCTCACCAGTATCTTTGCCATCAACTGCTAAAATACGATCACCACTTTTTAAGCCCGCTCTTTCTGCTGGTGTACCAGGTAAAGCAGCGATGACGATAATCATATTATTTTTTCTACCAATCTCGGCGCCAATACCAGAAAATTCACCTTTCAAATCATTAGCAAATTCTTGAGCTAATTTTGGATCCATAAAAGTAGTATGTGGATCATCTAACGCTGCTACCATACCATAAATAGATCCATAGTATAGATTAGCATCATCTATCTTACCTTTATCAATATATTGACTATGTATTTCATCCCAGACTTCTTTGAATAATTTAGTATCAATATCAGAGTTACTACCAAAAATAGCAGACAAAGTATCGGTTGTTTTGGTGATGATCTGATTAGAATCTTGTTTTTCTATATTGGACTGACCTAGAAAAAAACCAAAAACAAAAGAGGCTACAATAATTAGTAGCCAAATATAGGCCTTACTATAGTGCTGATACCAAGCTTTTTTCTTGACTGGCGCTTCTGAGTTAAAAGTTTGAAATTGATCCACCTTGTTAAAAATTAATAATTAAATGTTTTATTATTATACCAAAATTCCTGCCAAAAAAATAACAAATTTTTAACAGGGTAAATATTATTCCGCTGTCCTTTCTATTTTAGCGCCCAGGGCTGATAAGCGTATGTCCAAAGCCTCATAGCCTCTATCAACTTGATAAATATTATCTACTACGCTAGTGCCAGTAGCAGCTAGGGCGGCAATAATCAGAGTAGCACCAGCTCGCAAATCAAAACTAGTTATTTCTTTGCCAAACAAAGCTGATGGTCCAATGACAATAATACGATGCGGATCAGACACTACTATATTGGCTCCCATTTTTTTCAGCTCAGCTACATATTTTAATCTACCATCATACATCCAATCATGAATCAAAGATGTACCCTCGGCTTGAGTCATCAAAACTGAAAAAGGTTGGAGCAAATCAGCAGCAAAACCAGGGTAAGGCATATCATGAATTTTTTTAATGCTTTTGAGCTCTACTTTACCACTGACTTTGATATTGGCTAGCTTGTATTCTTTATTTTTTACTTCTGGTAAATACTCTATATCTATTTTCAGACCAACTTCTTTGTACTTCTCTATTTCCAAGGCCATAAAGTGTGGTGCGCAATTTTGTATTTCCAAATCAGAACGAGTGGCCCCGGCTAAGCAAATAAAAGTACCAGTCTCAATCGGATCGGGCATGACATGGTATTCGCTAGCATGCAAAGCTTTGACGCCTTTTATTTTCAAAGTATGGGTACCAATACCCTCAATCTCTGCACCCATAGATTGTAAAAACCAACACAAATCTTGGACTGATGGATCAGCAGCCGCAATATTGATAGTGATAGCTCCGTGATTCAGGGTCGCTGCCATTATCATATTCTCTGTGCCAGTGACTGAAAATTCACTCATAGTAATACTCTCGGCTGATGGTCTCTTTTTTTCTAAAATAAAAAACTTACCGTCATTTTGGATATCAATACCAATTTGTTCAAAACCCATCAAGTGAGCATCTAGTGATCTAGCCCCAATCTGACAACCACCTGGCTCCCTAGTCTTGAGTTTACCAAAACGACTCACCAAGGCACCCATCAACAATATAGAAGAACGCATAGTTTTGATAAGTTCCATATCAAGCTTCTCTGGATCTATATCAGCATTATCAATCTCGACACTATTCTTGTCAGTCCACACTACCTTGGAACCCATAGAGACCAATATTTGAATCATTTTCTTGACATCCTCAATCACTGGCACATTGTGTAGCTTGACCTTTTCCTTACACATCACTGTTGAGGCAATTATTGGTGTAGCAGCGTTCTTAAAACCGGAAACTTTGATGCTACCGTGTAAATGATTACCGCCTTGAATTATAAATTTAGACATAGTATAGTAATGATAAATTATCACCATAAATAATACCCTAAAATCGATTTTCCAACAAGATGAATCAAACATTGAGTCGCTTTACTTATATTAGCTTTATTGTCCTATTTATTGTCATTGCCCCGGCTTTGATATTTTATGCTTTGGGCTATCGTTATAATTGGACAAACCGCAATATTGAGAAAAATGGTGCCCTTTATGTAAAATCCTACCCCAGCGGAGCAGAAATATATATTGATGACCAAAAAATTAAACAAAAAACTCCTACTCAAGTAGTGGAAATATCTTCTGGTAAATATGATGTTTTAGTCAAAAAAGATAAATACGTACCATGGACTAAAAAATTAGAAATTTATTCTGGAGAAACTACCTTTGCTGAAGATATTGTTTTGTTTTTAGAAAATAGAGAAAAAATAATGCTTTCCGGTGGTGGCACTGATTGGATGGTCAATAAGCAAAAAAACCAATACTGCTATCTTGATAAAGAAAATAACTTGAATATCACTAATATCGAACAGGACAAAGCTATTTTGGTTTTCAAGTTTGATAAAAAATATAAACTAATTGATTGGTCACCAAACAACTCTGAGATTTTACTAAATTTTGAAGCCAGTTATTATTTATTTAATCTTGACCAAAAAAATCTACGCAAATTAAATATTATTAGCCCAGATAAAATAACCTGGGACAACAATGATCCTAATTTAATTTGGTACCAAAAAAATTCTAAAATATACCGCCACTACACTAACTCACTAGATACCACTGATCAGGCTATTGATAGTAAATTAATTTTTACAGATTTTGATTTGGCTGACGATTATTTATTGGCTCTCACTAGCAATAATAAAAATTACCAATTCCAAAAAATCAAAAAAAATACCTTTGAAATTACTGATACTATCGAGAATTTGAACAAAGGCTCATTGAAGGCTTGGCAGGCTAACGAAGAATTGAGTATATTTGCCCTGGGTGCTGGATTTTATGTCAAAAAAACAGGAGTGAATGCAGTGCTTATTCCACACATTATCGCTGACATACACGATGATAGGATTTTATACACCAACGGCTACGAAACTAGTATTTATAACTTCAAAGAAGATTGGTCGGCACTCATTGATCGCTCATCCCAAGTAGTGACTGATGTCCTCTGGCATCCCAATGGTAGCTATTTCCTAAATGAGAGTGATGACCAAACCTACATCACAGAAATTGATGGTCGAGACAAAAGAAATACTATTGATATCTTACAAAACCCTCTCAAAAAATTATACCTCTTTAACAAAAAAGGAGATAAGCTATTTATTCTCACTCCAGAAGAAAATTTTTATCTAACTATACAATAAAAATATTTCACCAAAAAGAAAAGGGAGCACTGTTATGACAGGCTCCCTTTTTTGCTGACCGTTTTTAGGTCTAATAATCAACGTCGATCAAACTGCACAGTGGCACCAGGAAAGATATTTAGGACATCGCCCAAAGTCGGATTGACCAGTGCAAAGGCTTGGGTGCACTTGGTAACGACATCCTCGTGATACCCTTCGACGGCTTTCTCAATGGACTTGGTCACATTGATACTTCTGTCATTTGGATTGCTGTAGTCACCACTGGTGTAGAATCTCTGAGCACTAAATTTCTCTACTCTGATCTTACAGAATCTTTTCTGGGGAGTCTCTTCCCAAAACTCCACTCTTTTGACCAGACCATTAGCCAGAAACACCCTATAAGAACACATTGAGCACCTCCTTGATTAAACAGACGCACGCGAGTGAACAAATAGCTTGATAGATTAAAATAAAACGTATGTTTTGTCAATAATAATCACTTTTTTATACGATAAAAGTATTTATCCACAGCGCCTTACTTGACGTTCGCTTTTTGTTCGGTATATAATACATATGTAATAAAAACATATGCCACAACTTACAAAAAAACAAAAACAAATCCTCGATTACATTACAGAATTTATCCAACTCAATGGTTATGCTCCTAGTTATCGAGAAATTGCCGAATACTTTGGCCTATCCTCTACTGCCACTGTTCATGACCATGTCAGAGCTTTAGAAGACAAGGGTCTGATCACTAGCACCCACAACGCTGCTCGCTCCCTAGAGCTAGTCAGCTTCCGCTTTGGCAAAGCCATAGAGTTACCCTTGGTAGGCCTTATCGCTGCTGGTGAGCCAATTGAGGCCATTGAGCAGAACGAAACCATCAGTGTACCTCAAAATATGGCCAGAGATGAAAATAGCTATGTTTTGAAGGTCCGTGGAGACTCTATGATAGAAGATGGTATTTTGGATGGAGATTATGTAATTGTTGAGCGTAGTTTTTACCCTCAAAATGGCGATGTAGTTGTAGCCCTGCTAGACAATACCTATGCCACTTTGAAACGCTATTATAGAGAAAAAGACAGGATAAGGCTCCAGCTAGCCAACAGCACTATGCAGCCTATCTATGACAAGAACCCAGCTATCCAGGGCATTGTCAGAGGCGTCTTAAGAACTTTCAATCAATAATATGGCTAAAAGAAAAATAAAATTTTGGTATCGAAAAATGATGTTAAGCAAAGAAGATGAGCTTTTAAAGAAGTACTCTAGTAAGATTATGATTGACCGCTATTTCAATTTCTTACCCAAAAAACAGATACTAAAGCTAATTTAATGCCTGCGAGTCAGGCCTAACAATAGGTATCTTGCCGGGTACTGCCTGCTAGGCTTGACTTTTTTATATTTTTCCATTATACTATTTGTACATTTTTAGCGAGTAATTTAAGTAAAAATATGGCACATAAGAAATCCCAAGGATCTACAACGCTCGGCCGTGATTCCCAAGCTCAACGTCTAGGAGTCAAGCTATTTGCCGGACAAAAAGCCAAAGCTGGCTCTATTTTAGTTCGTCAAAGAGGTACAAAATTTAAACCAGGTCTTAATGTAAAAAGAGGTAAAGATGATACGCTTTTTGCACAAATTTCCGGCGCTGTAAAATTCCGCACACTCAAGCAAAAACGTTTTGATGGTAGCCTAAAAAATATGCGCTACATCGATATCGTTGCTCAATAATTATCAAACAAAAAACTAGTCCCTCACGAGGGACTGGTTTTTTTGTATCTTAAACTTTCAAATATTTCCTCACCGCAAAAAGTGTACTCACTACATTCAAAAAGGCTAAAGCTAAAAATTGACCACCAAAGATTAACCAAAATTTTGTTTGAAAATAACTGGTCATATTGATAACCTCTGTGCCTTGAAAATAAACATTGAGTGAGGGCTGTAAAAAATTAGCCACTGTAAACACGACCAGAACTACCAGCGTCAAAGATAAGAGGGCGTAAAATAAACTTTCTATTATAAAAGGCATTTGTACAAACCAATTACTAGCTCCTACTAGCTTGATGATGATGATTTCATCCTTGCGAGTATAGATACTCATACGAATAGTATTGAATATAACTATAGCTGATATCAATATAAATATAGCAATAATATACCAACTATAACGATTGACTGAATCAGCTATTTTGGTAATCTGACTAATAAATTGCTGATAATTATGAAAAGCACTACCCTCGATTATGGTTTTATACTTGTCCTGTTGAATAAAATCTAATATTTTTTGATATTGATTGAGATCATAGGCATTGACCGCTAGATTATAATTGAAGGGATTCTCATTTTCATTAAATATGTCCAAGGCTTTCAAGACAGAGCTCTCTGCATTACGTTCTTGAAATAGTCTTTTATTTTCCTCTGGTGTAATGATAGTTACTTTTTTGACCTCTGGCAGATATTTCAAATCATCGTAAAGTGCATCAAGACTTTCTTTGCTCACATTTGGCTTCAAAGAAACTAAAATATCTACCTTTTGCTCTACTCCTTGTAAAGTGGCTTGCTTGAGATAACCAATGCCGAACAACAAGGTCACCGAAAAAACCGACAAAAACATCATAGTGATGGTCACCAAAGAAAGCCAAAAATTTCTAAAAAATCCTTGGAGAGCAAACTTTATAATTCTAAAAAAACTATACATATTTTTATAATAAATAACGACCATGAGCCTGATCACTGATCACATAGCCATGATCCAAAGTTATGACTCGACTCTTCAAATTGTTCACCACATCACGATTGTGAGTGACCAATAAAACAGTCGTACCCATACTATTTATTTTTTTTAATAAATCAATAATATCGCGTGTGTTGATAGAGTCAAGATTTCCAGTTGGCTCATCAGCTACCAATAGCTTTGGTTTGTGGACCAAGCTACGCCCAATAGCGACCCTCTGCTGTTCGCCACCAGATAATTGCCGAGGATAACGATCACCTTTGTCCTTGAGACCAACTAGGGCCAACATTTGCTCTACTACTTTATGAATATCTTTTGGTTTATAGCCACAAACCTGCAAAGCAAAGGCAATATTTTCATAGGCAGTTTTTTTTGGTAATAACTTATAATCCTGAAAAATAATACCCAACTGCCTACGCAAAGTAGGTATTTCATAATCTTTTATCTTGGTGATATCCCAGCCACCGATCACCACCTGACCAGATGTTGGTTTTTCTTCAGCAATAATAATCTTGATCAAAGTAGACTTTCCACTACCGCTTTGCCCAACAACAGAAATAAACTCACCGGGCATTACCTTGATACTAATATCCTTGAGAGCTTGGATATTTTTTTTATAAGTTTTTGAAAGATTTGTTATTTCAATCATAGTGACTCAACTTTTACATATATTAATCCCGCACCAAGCGAGGCGATTTTTTTGAAAGCAACTTTATCAAGGTCGACTAAACGTCCAGTCCTTGATTCTGGACCATAATCATTGACCGTGACTACGATGGACTTGCCGGTCAATAAGCGAGTTATTTTTAATTTTGTACCTTTGGGATAGTGACGAGAAGCAGCAAACAATCCATTTTTGTAGCCAAAGCTACGATAGCGAGATTGATCATAAAAACTAGCTACTCCATCAAAAGCTTTTTCATCTTCAAAAATAGCTAAATAAATTGGTGTTGTAATTTTACTAAAACTTTTTTTAATAAATTTATCTTCGACGTTATTATAAGCATCGAGCTCTGTCCAAATACCCAAAGAAGGATCATACTGAAAAATCTGTTTATGAGCATAACTATCGCTAGTATAGTGAAACTTAGCGACAAAATCATTTTTTTGAGAATCCAATTGATAAACCTTGGAAATTAGTTTTAAATTTTCCGGTAAATTGTAATCCGAATATTCACTGATAGAAATAAATTCTTTATCTAGATCTACAGCTATCTCTGGTGCTATGGCCGCAATTTGATCAGGATCTTTTTTTAAAAAAATTTTATTAGCCCTGATTTGATCTGCGCCCAATTTCTGCCAAGTACTTTGATCTAGGCTAAACAGCCAAGCATCGTGTGAGCTCAAAGTAAAAATTGGTAAAGAATTTGATGGATAAAGGCCAAGTTCAAAAACATCACTAGTGACAGGATGCCAATCCAAAACCCATTGTTTTATATCCTTATCCCAATCAACTAAGGTCAAATTAATATTGGCTACGGATATTTTATGAAAAAAATCCGTATTAATAATCTCTACATCAGCTCTAGCTGAAAAAGCTAGACTAGCAAAGAATAAAAAGACTATAGAATATATTAATTTATTTTTTATTTGTACCATTTATTTATTTGAGAATTATTCTTCCAATCAGCATAAAATTCGTCCATGCTTTTTGCTTTTATAGCTATTCCTCTTAGCTCTTTCACTGTCTGCTTACTCTCCTCGTCTATACTAGTCCCTTGCAAGCGCCAAATCATATAATAGGCTGGATTACCTGGTAAGACCATGATTTTGCTATACTCTCCGGTCTGCAAGTTTTTTATGGGCTCACCGAGTTCACCTAGCTGCTCTACATTGATAAACATACTATTATCAGAATAAGACATGTCATCGGAAAATTCCTTAGCCACATCCTCAAATACACCATTATCCTCAACTAGGGCTTGATAGGCATTTTGTGCTTTTTGCATGCCACTCAAGTCATTGAAGTTATCCAAAAGATACTTGTAGACCTTGGCTTCCATTATTGATGGCTTGATAACAAGATTTTTATAATCCCCTTTATCAATACCCTCGTTTTTCAAATTTTTTTCTAAATTTTCTTTTCCGCCAGCGCTAGTGTAAAAATCTTCAAAATCTTGCTTAGTGGTACTAATTTTATTTCTAGTAGCCAAATCACTGACCCAAACTTGTCTCAAGACCTTGTCCCAAACTATTTCTCTAATCTGCTGATCATTAATATTTTGCTCTTGATTGGCAGCTTTGACTTGTTTTTTTATATAATCAAAATCAAATTTTTCTTCAGCAATGTAGTCACCTAAATAAACATTCAATTTATTATCACCAGTAACTACTTGGGCGGCTTTCAAATAATAAATTTTAGCAAAAAACAAAGCCGTATCGTTGTTTAGCTTTCTGGCATAAATCATCCGTATAGTCCACCACTGGCTCAATGCCAACAAAATCAATATCACAGATACCAAAATAATGAACTTTTTCTTTGAATTTATATTACTTAATTTTTTCATCTAAAAAAATAATTAAACCACTTAGTGTAATTTGATGAACCCTTGTCAGAGTCCACTCTAGCCAAACTATCTGTACTAGAAGTAAAGTTAATTTGTTTTTCTCCTGGTTTGACTAAATTTAATTTAGTGCGAGCCTCTTTTTCTATGTATTGGTCGGTCTTAAGATAATTAATCATATCTCCTAGTTTATTTGATTTGTTGTCCAATTCGTTTAATTGATTTTCTAAAGAGGCAATTTCTTTATTTATTTCATAACGCACTATAGCTTCACGTACTACTTTGACTACCGACAAAACCAACAAGACAATCAAAAGTAGATTTACAAATCTGGACTCAAAAAAAGCCCTAGCTGAATCTTTTTTTCTGTTTTGTCCTATCATTTTCCACTAAAAGCATTTACATAATTATAACACAAAGCTACTATTTTTCAAAAGATTCTTTTCTAAGAGAAAAAAAAGTGCTATAATATAAACAAATAAAAATAAATGCCAATAAACCAAATCAAAACAAAAAAAATGACTTGGTTGCACGTCACCAAGCCAACGCCAGCTGATGTAGAATATTTACGCAAAGAATTCCAATTTCATCCACTTGACCTTGAAGACTGCATCGGACGTATACAACGCCCCCAAATCAGCGAATATCCTCACTATATTTTTTTTATTCTCACTTTCCCTTTTTATGATCGCAAAAACAAAGTGATCGAATCCAGCGAAATGGATTTTTTTATTGGACCAAAATATTTAGTGACTATTAGTGATGGCTTGACTCAAGTAGTAGACAATTTTTTTCACGACATGCAAAAAAATGACTACAGTCAAGAACAATACATGCAGACTCACCCTGTTTTTTTGCTCTATGAGATATTACACCGCCTCCAAAACTACACTATGCCCATGCTTGACCATGTCAATCATGACATAGAAGAAATGGAACACAACATATTTGCTGGCAAAGAAAAATTGGTAGCCAGAGAAATACTCAACATCAAGAGAAATATTGTGAATTTGCGTAAAATAATGCAGGCTCACAAAAATATCATAAAAAAACTAATGCACAGTCGGACTAAGGTTTTTATGCCCGATAACACTGAAATTTATTTTTCCAACATCTTGGACCGCACCAAAGATATTTGGGATATCCTAGAGACTCAAAAAGAAAATATCTCAGCCTTTCATGAAGCTAATGAATCTTTACTTTCTTATAAATTAAACGAAGTAATCAAGGTATTAACTATTATTTCAGTAGTATTGATGCCAGCCA
>CAYVXP010000008.1:5242-13919 GCA_964455165.1 uncultured Gammaproteobacteria bacterium | reverse complement strand
AAGTCTGGTGAGTTGAATGAAAAGGCAACTGTTTCCAAAATGGAAACAGTTCAAAAAGAAGGTGGTAGGTTTGTTAAACGTAAAATTGAACATTATAATCTTGATTTAGTCCTTTCTATTGGCTATCGCGTCAACTCTAGTCGAGCTACCCAATTCCGTATTTGGGCCACCAAAGTTTTACGTGATCATATTATCAAAGGTTATACTGTCAATAAACAGCGTTTGCCCCAACTAGAAAATAAACAATTAACTGAGTTAGAGCAAACAGTCGCTTTGATCAAAAAGACTATTTTAAACAGAGAATTATCTGGTTCTGAGACTAGTGGTTTATTGCAAGTTATTACTGAATATGCCAATACTTGGGTGCTATTACAAAAATATGATGAAGGTAAATTAGCTTTGCCAAATAAGACCAAAAGCATTAAAACTAAATTAAGTTATGATTTAGTTATCGAAGCTATCACTGATCTTAAAAAAGATTTACTCTCCAAAAAACAAGCTACTAATATTTTTGGTCAAGAGCGTGAGCATGGCTTAGAGCAGATCATCATGAGTCTGGAGCAATCTTTTGGTGGTAAAAAGCTATACCCCAGCGTTGAGCAACAAGCGGCTCATCTTTTGTATTTTGTTATCAAAGATCATCCATTTATAGATGGTAACAAACGTATTGCCTCCTTTTTGTTTGTTTTATTTTTAGCTCGCAACAAAGCCTTGTTAAAAAATAATGGTGAAAAGAAAATTAGTGATTACACTTTGGTTGCTTTGGCTCTATTGATAGCCGAGAGTGACGCTAAACACAAGGATATTATGGTAAACTTAATCATGAACTTTTTATGAACACCTCAAACTTAGTCATAGAATCACCCCATCTAATAATCAAAGCCATTAGCCTTGATTATGCTCCTGATATTTTCAGAGAATTTACTCCAGAAATCACTGTCTACATGTCGCCAAAACCACCAGAAAAAATAGAGGAGACTATTGCTTTTATAGAAAGCTCGATCAAATCCAATCAGGCTGGTACCGATTTTCAGGCTATGATTATCAGCAAAGAGACTAATGAATTTATAGGTAATACTGGTTTGCATCACATTGATACTCCGCATCCTGAGTTTGGCATTTGGATCAAAAAATCCGCTCATGGTCATGGCTATGGCAAAGAAGCTATAGTAGCTATGAAGGCTTGGGCTGATCAGAATCTAGCTTATGAATATTTAGTCTACCCAGTGGATAAGGCCAATATTGCTAGTTGTCGTATTCCAGAATTTTTGGGCGGTAAAATAGCTGATGAGCACACTGATGTCGGTATGGGTGGTAATAAGTTAAATATTGTGGAGTATAGGATTTATAAGTAGAAAGTATCGCCCAGAGGGCGACCGCCCTTTGGGCGGGAAAGTTTGAAGGTGTAGTTAATTAAATTTTAAAAATATGAAAAAAACAGGCAAGCTATCATTAATTATTTTATTAGTTTTAATGAGCTCATTTATCTTTGTGAGTACTGTTTGGGCACATCCTGGTAGAACTGATAAAAGAGGTGGTCACTATTGTTGGACTAATTGTAAAAAATGGGGATTAAAATACGGACAATATCATTATAAAAGATAGTATATAAAATATGACAAAATCAATTTGGTTATTAGTGATAATTGGCGTAGTAGCAATTGTAGTTGATTTATTATCTAAAAAAGACAAATTAAAAAAAGTAGATAATTTTTTTGTAAAAAAAGATTATCTACTAAATATTCCCGAAAGAAATTTTTTCGAGTTATTACAAAAATTATTACCAGTCGAATATGTTTGTTATCCACAAATAAATTTGCGAAGCATTGTTAAGGTTAATTCATCTAGAAAATTATTTCAATCCTATCAAAATTCTATTGATAGAAAAATAATAGATTTTGTTATTTTTAGAAAGCAATACTTAGAACCAACTATGGTGATAGAATATGATGGCAGTACTCATAATTTAGAAAAAAGAATAGATAGAGATAATAAAGTAGATAATGTTTTAAAAACAGCTGGCATTAATTATATTCATGTTCATCATGGTGATGCAAATTTAGAAAATTTTATTAATAATGAAATATTAACTAAGCTAAAATATTAACTACTAAATTTAAATATCATTTACACAAAAATGAGCGATCAAAATGAAAAAATTATTTATTTTGTCAGACATGGACAAAGCGTGGATAATCCTTTGCCTATTTTTCAGGGTGTGAATTCTCCTTTGAGTGATGTTGGTAAAAAGCAAGCGGAGTTAATTGCTGATAGAATTGGAAATATTGATTTTGATGTTTTGATAAGTAGTCCAGTTTTGCGAGCTAGGCAAACAGCCGAAATAATCAAAAATAATATTGATAAAGAACTAGAATATTCTGATTTATTTGTAGAGCGTATTAAACCAAGTAGTGTCGTAGATAAATCAAACGATGATCTGGAGGCAAAAAAGACTTTTCTTGAATGGAAAAATAGTCTTTATACTTCTGGTTTAAGAATAGAGGATGGTGAAAATTTTGATGATTTGATTTCACGGGCAGATAAGGCTTTGGATTTTTTAGAGAAAAGATCAGAGAATAAGATTGTAGTAATAACGCACGGATATTTTTTAAAAACTATATTAGCAAGGGTAGTTTTAGGCGATACTTTATCACCAGAATCTTTTAAAAATTTTCAACTCAGAATATGGACAGAAAATACTGGTCTTTCAGTTATAAAGTATAATATATTAAATGATATATCTCCTTGGACCTTGTGGATTTATAATGATCATGCGCATCTTGGGTAAAATCTAACTTTAGTCCGAAAAAAATCTGAAGCCCTCAGGCTTCATTTTTTTATTTGTAGGCTACATATTCCGGTATTTCCTCATACCATGATCCATAATTTTTTAAGTGATTTAGGTGATGTTGAGTATGTTCGTTCTGACTAGAAAATAGTTTTAAATTACTGAGCTTGTTGTTTAATTTATTACCATCGACATGGTGAACTATTTCTCCAGGATATAGTCTTCTATGAAGATGTTTAGACATTACCCAACGATGAACTAATATATTGCTATCTTTAAAACACCTATAACCATATTTATTAATGTAGGTTTTTGTTTCATTGTTTCCGTAATAAAGAAGCTTTAAATCAGCATCAAATGTATCATTATTTTCAACATTTAATAATGAAAAGATTAGAATAATAATTGCGCCCAAGATGATTATTGAAATAAAAAAATTCATATATTTTTATAAACAGCATATTATATAATTTTATTAATATTTTGTCAATAGGGTGTGTAAATGTATTATTAGATTGACAAATAGCCATTTTTATGGCATAAAGAGCTTACTGGAAGAAAAAAGCCTCACACCTTCAAGGAGGAAAGCTTATGGCTTATATGTCTGACGACGAGGTCAGGGCACTCTTTTACCCTGAAAGGATCAAAGAGAAGCCCTTCCTCTTTAATGGTAATCGTTGCACTTGTGGTGGTGTTGTCAGTCCGATTGGCGTCTGTTTCCGCTGTCAGTACGATCACGGTCAATCTCTGCGAGAGTTCGCTGAGCGACGCAATGCTCAATTCAAACCGCGGATGTCCACAGAGGAACGTTTGGTCCTGTTGGCCAGCTTGTTTGGACAACACTGTCCAGACTGTCATCACGGCGTCTTGAACCAGATCGGTGATTGCGACGTTTGCGATTACCGTGCTCAAGATTATCAGTGATCAGCACTGCACTCAGGCCTTCTAGGAGAGCTACGAACACTTCGTGGCTCTCTTCTTTTTGTTTTAAAATTTGATTGACTTTTGAGACTAATAATAGGATAATAAAGATGAATTCGATCTGATATAGCCTAATCATTTTTAAAAAAATCCTATGACCACTAAAGAAGTCATGGAGCTATATGAGCGCTATATAGAGCTAAAACTAAACCACGGCTACAAAGCCACGGCCATGGGTATGTATTGCGAGCCGATCCGGATGAATAAACCTATGGATCCAAGCGTTGCTACAGAAATGGATTTTATTGCCAAAATTTTAGTTCAAACTAATTCTCTGCACTTATTGGACAAGAAAAAATTAAAAATTTTAGCTAATGATGAAAGGCTAGGGTTTAGAATTTCAGAAATGTTGAGTCGTTTCAATGTTTGATTATAAAAAATATTTAGGTCAAAAAATAACCGTCGTTATTGATCGACCCCTAGGTTCACTACATCCGGACTACCCTGAGACAGTCTATGCACTCAACTACGGCTATATAGAAAATACCAGAGCAGGAGACGGAGAAGAAATCGATGCTTATGTTTTGG
The DNA here is from genome assembly GCA_964455165.1 of uncultured Gammaproteobacteria bacterium. Lineage (GTDB taxonomy): Bacteria > Patescibacteriota > Patescibacteriia > UBA1558 > GWA2-36-10 > CALMZN01. Next base: position 9,622 of record CAYVXP010000008.1, on the reverse strand, counting down.
GTGTCGATCAGCCACTACCATTGTTTATTGGCAAATGTATCGCTATCATTCATCGCTTGGATGATGATGAGGATAAGCTGGTAGTGGCTCCGGAGTGTATGTATTTTAGTGATGATAAAATAAAAGAGTTAACAAATTTTCAAGAAAAATATTTTAAAATTGAAATAATAAAATAAAAATATGAGAAAAAGTATTATATACGCCTTAGCTGGTTTGATTATTTTATTTGTATTGCTTTGGCGTTCCTACAATGGCTTGCATAAAGCTGATCAAGTCTCACCTAATAATACCAACAATATTAATCAGTCAGGCATTACGGCTAATTTTATTTGTAGCGATTCCAAGAGTGTTCAAGCTACTTTTTATAACCAAGCTCCATCTCACGTCAGTTTGGTCTTGAGTGATGGTCGCAGTCTAGAGTTGCTACAGGCTATGTCTGCCTCCGGTGCTCGCTATGCCAACACTGACGAAAGTTTTGTTTTTTGGAACAAAGGCGATAGCGCTTTTATAGAAGAGAGTGGTACTATGACTTTTGTAGATTGTATTGACAGTAAAAAATAATAATCATAAAATATAGTTATGAAAAAATTCATTTTAGTTTTTTGTAGTTTACTGTTGATGCCGATTTTTGCCTCCGCTCATCAGCCTAGACTAGTCGGTCGAGGAGTGACGGAGATCAAAAATCCAGAAGTGTCTCAGGCTTTTTATGGTGAGCTTCAGGGTTCTGCTCAGGAGTTTCGTATTGTCAGTGATCAGGATTTTCGACTTTATGTCGGACTCCTATTACCCAATATCGATGGTATCAATGAGGATATCTCTGTCGAGATCAGTCGTATCAATCCCGAGGGCTCAGCTTTAGTCGCTCTTTTGGATGGCAAAGATTTCCAGTGGACGCCATTTTTTGAAGATTTTGGCAAAGATAGCTATCTTTGGGGACCAGAGTTTGCAGCCAAAGATTCCAAAAAAGGCGAGGAGCTGAAAGGTCAAAAAATGTCTACTGGTACTTATATGATCAAAGTGTACAGTCCAGATAATAGTGGTAAATATTCTTTGGTAGTAGGCGATGCGGAGATTTTTTCTTTTTCGGAGATGCTCAAAGCCTCTATCAATGTGCCTCACATCAAGAGACAATTTTTTGGCTATTCACCACTGACTGTTTTAGCCTCACCTTTTGGTTGGGCCTATGTTTTAGTTTTGTTTGTTTTAGCTTTTGCTTTTGGTTTGCTTTATCGCTTCTTATTGCGTCTCTTGTCAAAAAAAGCCACTAGCTACAAGGCCCCAAAAAATATTGGCAAGTTTGATCGTTGGGTCAGAGCAACTCTCGGTCTAGTACTTTTGGTCTTTGCCATGATGACCACTTGGAATCCTTTTATTATTTTTCTAGCAGGCTTCTGTTTTTTTGAAGCTTTATTTTCTTGGTGTGGATTTTATGCGGCCATTGGTAAAAATTCTTGTCCGATAAATTAAAAAAATATGATGAAAAAAATAAGTATTATTATCGCTTCTATTATTTTAGTGCTAGTCATGATTGCCTTTGCTTTTTCTCTATATATAAAAAGTCAAAAGATTGTAGTAAATGGTGAAATGCCACCAACTCAAACAGCATCAGATGTAAAAAGTATAGCTTATACCATTGATGGTCAAAAATTTGATTTGAAAAATGGTCGTGCTGAAATTGACTATAGTTTAGATTTGGCTAGCAAAAATTCTCTCAGTATTTTTGGTGAGCCAGTCTATGGCGATATCGATGGTGATGGTGATCCAGACGCAGCTATACTCTTGGTCAATGAGCCGGGTGGTAGCGGTACCTTCTACTATGCTGTCTTGGCTATGAACAATGGTACGACTGAGCAAGCAAATTATATTGCTACCAATGCTTTGTTGATCGGTGATCGTATCGCTCCGCAGACAGTAGAGATAAAGCCTGAGCAAGTAGTTTACAACTACGCTGAGCGCCAAGCAGATGAGCCTATGACTACAGCACCAGCAGTAGGAAAAAGTTTTTTTATTCAGTTTGACAAATCAACTGGTCAGATCAAAAATTCTTCTGTCATGAGCGAGAGTGAAGCCAAAGTCATAGCTGAGAAATCTTGCATCAAGGGTGGCGAAGCTCTAGGCATAGGTACCTACAATATCAATAGTAAAACTTGGTGGTTTGATGCCAATCTCAATGCTACTCGTGAGGGTTGCAATCCAGCTTGTGTGGTCAGCGAGGAGAGTCAGACAGCCGAGATCAATTGGCGTTGTACTGGTGCTATCAGACCAGGTGTGACTTGTCCGCAGGATGCCAAGCTGTGTCCCGATGGATCTACGGTTGGTCGTGATGGTGCCAATTGTGAGTTTACGCCTTGTGGGCAAGCTGATACAAAATCAGTTAGTGTTAGCGAAGAGTTAAAAAAATTATTTAGAATTGCCAACCCAGAGTACAAGGGCCTTATCAATATTAGTATAAACCAACAAACATCTAATCATATTCGAGGTGGTGTTAGTTTTGTTGATGAACAAGCAGGTGGTATTTTTTTGGCTACAAAAATAAACGGTACCTGGCAGATAGTTTTTGATGGCAATGGAACTATTCCTTGTAGTTTGAGCAAATATTCTTTTCCTAGCACTATGTTAAATGATTGTGTAAATTAATAATTTTGCTTTATATAATAATTTTTTTTACTATAGTTTAAAATTTAATTATATTAGGTGTTAATAAAAAGTCCCCTCTAGGGGGATTTTTTATCTTGACAAAAAATAATTCTAGGCATAGTATAAATTTTTTCTCCCCGGTCAGTTATTTACGGAAAGAGCCGAAAGGAGTCAAAATGTTCCATCGCGAATTCAAGGGTAAGAATTGTGTGTCACAGCATAATATCACCTGTGGCGACGAGATTCATTTCAAGTCTGGTGAGGAGTTCATCTTGACCGGCAACATCAAGTTGTCGATCAATGGCAAGATTGGTCGTGTCATCGTTGAGCTCGGTATCTTGCCGAGCAAGCAGAAGCATGATCCTCAGGCAGAGATCTTTGTCGACGTTCATGACGTCGTCGTCTACAGCTGATTCATACTCGCTGATTGAGTTTTTGAGCTCAGTCAAAAAGCCGCCTTGGGCACAGTCGCTGGGCGGCTTTTTCTTTTGGCTATTCGTGATATAATTAAATAAATTTATGAGGAAGAAAATAAATAAAAAAATATTAATATTTTTGGCACTTATTTTGTTTTTAGGATTTTATTTATATTTAGCTCATTTTTTGATTTATTATCGTCTTGGTCATAGTGCAGTAAAGTATGTGGATCGTCAGGCGATTTATGATATTGGTGGTAATTCAGGAGATTCTACTAGTTTAGTTTATGTAGCTTTGGGTGATAGCTTTTCCTCTGGTCAGGGAGCGAGTGTTTACGAAGAGTCTTTTCCTTATTTGTTGGCACTAGCTTTGGCCAAAGACAGTAAAACAAATGTGATTTTAAAAAATTTTTCTTACCCAGGCGTCAGATCATCTCAATTGATAAATGAACAACTTGCTCAAGCCATATCCAATCAGCCAGATGTTGTCACACTATTGATCGGTACCAATGATGTTCATGGTGGTGTAGATGAAGAAGTTTTTAAAAAAAATTATGTTTATATTTTAGATCAATTAGTCCAAAAAACATCAGCCAAGATTTACTTGATTGGTTTACCAAATGCTGGTACGGATGGACTATTGTGGCTACCTTATAATTATTATTTTAGATATCAGACCAAAGAGTATAATAAAATTATAAAAGCCTTGGCTCTGGATTATGGTTTGGTTTATATTGATTTAGAAGATGCGACTAAGCAGGCGAGTAAGGAGCATAATTATTATTCCAAAGATTTATTTCACCCTTCGGCTTTTGGCTATCAGTTGTGGGCCCAGATAATTTATGACAGTTTCAGTAAATAACGTCACTAGCTCTACTTATATTTTCATAGTTATTTTTTTGCTGGCTATTTTTTTGTCTATCAAAAAGAAAAAACATCAGGAAGTTTTTTCTAGTGTAGTTTCTCAGGAGCTCAAGGGCTTGGCTACCTTTATGATTATTTTTGGTCACATTGGTTATTTTTTGGTGACTGATCATCGTTTTTTATTTCCACTGTCTATCGCCGCTGGAGTGGGAGTCAATCTATTTTTATTTTTGTCTGGCTATGGTCTCTGTACTAGTGCTAGACTCAGGCCTCTGAATATTTGGCAGTTTTACAAAAAACGTTTAGCCAAGTTATTTGTTCCGATGTGGTTGGTTTTGTTGACGCTTTTATTGTTGGATTATTTTATTTTACAGCGTACTTATTCTTGGACCTACATTTCTTTAGCGGTGGTTGGTTGGTTTAGGACTGCCGATCTTAGGACTGATATCAATTCACCGCTTTG
>CAYVXP010000008.1:0-5232 GCA_964455165.1 uncultured Gammaproteobacteria bacterium | reverse complement strand
TATTTTTCTTTTATTTTATTTTACTATTTATTATTTCCTTTAGTTTTTTCCAAAAAATATTATTGGCTGTCGGCTTTATTTATTTATTTTAGCTCTTATTTTTTGTTGCGGGGTCACGAAACTAGTCGTTTTATAGACATTATTAATTTATTCAAAGTTCATCTTTTAGCTTTTCCTTTGGGTGTACTTTTTGCTGGTCTCTACGCTCAGCGACACAAGTTTGGGCATTTGGTCAAAGTAGTCCGATCCTTTATTCATCACCAAAAAATTAGTCACATGCTGAGCTATTATATTTTAGCTTTTATTTTATTAGTCGTATTTGTTTATACAGCCTATCACTCCAATGTCGACACCAAGCCACTCAAAGAGCAGTTGACCAGTCTACTTACACTAGCCGCTATTTTATTTATATTCTTAATCAAGAAGTTTGATATAAAATTATTTTCCTTATTTGGTTTTTATTCTTACGAGATATATTTATTACACTGGCCGATTCTTTATCGTTATGATTTATTTTATCAGTATTTGCCCGCATGGCTAGCTACTATTTTATATTTATTTTTATTTATTTTTTTGGCTCACTTACTCAAAAAAGTTAGCAGTCTAGTCCTACAAATAAAAAACTAATCGACTTGATTAATTTTTTAGTTTAGGTTTTTTATCTCTTTATTTTTATGAATTTTAGTGCTAAACTATAATCTCAATAAATTATTAAATAATCATTATTTTTTATGGAAAACATGGAAGAAACTAAAGAAACTCCGGTAGAGGCTACTGTACTCCCAGAGTCAGGACAAAAAGTAAGCAAAAAAACAGTAAAATTAAATAAAAAAGCTATTATTATAGTAGCTATAGTTGTGGTTTTGGGTGTTTTGGCTTATTTTGTCAAGGGCTTTTTTGTGGCCGCTACAGTCAATGGTAGCCCAATTAGTCGCTGGTCAGTATTGACCACATTAGAAAAAGAGTCTGGCAAAGATTTATTGGACTCTCTGGTGATCGAGAAATTGATCGCTGGTGCAGCCAAGGATCAAAAAATCGTTGTTTCCAAGGGTGATATTGATGCTGAGATCAAAAAAATTGAGACCCAAGTTACTGCTCAAGGTGGTACTTTTGAGGCGGCCTTAGCCCAACAGGGTATGACCTTAGATGTTTTACAAAAACAAATTTTACTACAAAAGCAGGTCGAGGGATTATTGGCTGACAAGATTGCTGTCAGCGATGAAGAAGTAAATCAATATATTACTGACAACAAGACTACTATCCCAGCTGGCCAAGAAGCCACAGCCAAAGAGCAGATCAAGAGTGATTTAGTATCCCAAAAGCTCAATACCGAGGCCCCAGGTTTTATTGCTGATTTGAAAGCCACAGCCAAGATCAATTATTTTGTAGATTATAAATAATTAGCGTCTAAAATTGTGTTTATTGGCACCCCGCTTATTTAGGCTGGGGTGCTTTATTTTTTCTATATTTAGTGCTAAACTCAAGGTGTTTTTAATTAAATTAACCTAATGATTATGGACACATTTTATTTCTTTTTGATGCTTTTGGTGGCTATTTTGTTCGTTTCTTTGAGGGTCATCAAGCAATACGAGCGAGCAGTAGTTTTTTTCTTGGGCAAGTACAAGGGTATGCGTGGTCCTGGTCTTATTTTTATTATTCCTTTTTTTGAGAGGATGACTAGAGTGGTCTTGAGGACTGTGACTATGGACATTCCTTCACAGAAGATTATCACCAAGGATAATGTTTCTATTGATATCGCCGCGGTAGCTTATTATCATATTGTCGATGCTTCCAAAGCTGTGATTGCTATCGAGAATATTTATCAAGCTGTCAATCAGATCAGTCAGACTACGGTCCGTAATGTAGTGGGTCAATTCAATCTAGACCAATTACTTTCTCAGACCAGCCAGATCAATGATCAGATCAAGAATGTCATTGATACTCATACTGAGCCTTGGGGTGCTCAGGTGACTGCTGTTGAGATCAAAGATATTTTTTTACCAGACAATATGCAAAGGGCTATGGCCAAAGAGGCTGAGGCTGAGCGTGAGCGTCGTGCCAAGATTGTCGCTGCCGAAGGTGAGTTTCAAGCCGCTGAAAAGCTTGGTCAAGCCGCTGATTTGATTTCCCAGCATCCAGTAGCTTTGCAGTTGCGTACTTTGCAAACTATGGCCGAGATCAGTGTAGAAAAAAATTCTACTATTATTTTCCCAGCCCAGTTCATGGGTACTGTCGAAGAGGCTTTTAAGATGATAAACAAAGATCAAGCCAAAAAATAATCAATGAATTTAGATTTGCAAAAAATAAATAAAGTATATCTATCAGGTATTGGTGGCATTGGTTTGTCAGCCTTGGCTTATTATTTTTTACATGCCAATAAAAAAGTAATTGGTTCAGATATGGCCAAGTCTGAGGTGACTAGTCGCTTGGAGGCCAAGGGAGTGTTGATCAATTATAAACAAAAAGCTAGCAATATCACTACAGATATTGATTTATTTCTATATACTTCGGCTTTACCTATTGATCATCCCGAGTTTGTCAAAGCTCGCAAGCTCAAAATTCCAGTGCTGAGTTATTTTGAGTTTATTGGCTATCTCAGCAAACAGCACAAAACCATTGCTATCGCTGGGACAAATGGCAAGACTACTACAACCGCTATGCTGGGTCTGATCATGGAAAAAGCCGGACTAGATCCGACAGTCATTGTTGGTAGTTTGGTTCCACAGTGGGGGAGTAACTTCCGTTTTGGTAAATCTGAGTGGCTGGTAGTTGAGGCTTGCGAGTGGCAGGCACATATGTTGGAGATCAATCCACAGATTTTAGTTTTGACCAATGTAGCTGAGGATCACATGGATTTTTTCAAAGATTTAGACGATATCAAAAAACATTTTCAAGAGTTTGTGAATAAATTACCAGAGGGCGGCAAATTTTTTAAGAACATCGATGATCAGAATAGTGCCAAAATAAATTTTGGTGGACAGACTATTATTTTTGGAAAAAATGCTGACGCTGATTATGTTTTTGCTACTCCCGCGATAAAAAAAGCTGAGCAAATATTTGCCACCAAGAAAAAAAATAAAAAATTTGCCGAGTTCAATTTGGTGATACCAGGTTTATACAATGTCTACAATGCTATGGCCGCTATTGCTGTGGCTGATCATATTGGCATCAACCAACACCAGATTTGGAATGCCTTGCACGAGTTCAATAGTACTTGGCGTAGATTTGAGCGAGTAGGCACCTGGAAAAACAACATTGTTATTTCTGACTATGCTCATCATCCTGATGCTATTGTTGGTTTATTGCAAGCGACTAAGGATTTTTATCCAGACCAAAAGATTATTGCTGTTTTCCAGCCCCATCATCACAATCGTACCAAAAATTTATTAAAAGAGTTTGCCGCCAGCTTTACTTTGGCTGATCACGCTATTATTACTGATATTTACCAAGTGCGTGGTCGCGAAGACAAAATGCATGATCAGGTGTCTAGCGCTGATGTAGTGAAGTTGATGAATCACGAGTACAAATATTATTGTCCCAATTTTTCTGATGTGAAGCAGACTTTGCGCGAGATCAATCCTGTAGATAGTATTTTACTGTTTATTGGCGCAGGGGACATAGATGATTTGGCTAGGGAGATGGTGAAATAATATATGAGTACACAAAAAAGTATATGAAACTAAAAATTACACCAGAAAATATTACATTTGATTACTTATTTTATTCCGTAATCATACCAAAATCAAAAGAGATAAATTATAACTTATCAGAAGACACTTATGAAATTGGGATAATGCCAAGAATGGTTATTTTATCCCAAAAACAAATCATAAAGTATAAAGTAAAAATAATTAGCCAATTAATTTATTGGTTTGAGAATATTCTTGATTATTTCAATGCGCCTTGGAACTTTATTTTGCCAAATTGGCGTACAACAATCAGAAGTAAAAGTTTTTCAAGGGATGCCTCTTTGGGTAAAATAAAAGAAACCCTGCAAGTTTTAAAATCCAATGGTTATGAAGTAACTGCAGCAGAAGTGGAGCTACAAAAAATCATTGATGCTGGACCAGATAAAAAATTACAAGAGGGTACCGTACAATGGAGAAAAGATAAGCTTAAATTATTTAGAAATATTTTATTAGTGGTTGCTGGCATGTTTGCAATTTTGTATTTTCGCGGAGATTTTAATGGAGATGATAAATTTATAATCGTACCAATATTTATTTTTGGGATTATAGCACTGCTTGCTCTCATTGTAATATTTGCAAAAAGCAAAAATATTATTTGGAAGTTAGCTTTGGCTGTTATCTTATTGTTAATAATTGGAGAAATTATTGATATATTTTATACGAAACAATAAATAACTTTTCTTCGAGCGAACGCAGAGAGTCGAGAAGTTCTCGACTACGCTCGAACAAATAGCATATGCAAATACAAGAACAAGTTTTACTCAAAGATTATACGACTTTCAAAATTGGTGGACCAGCTGATTATTTTGTGGTGGCCAAAGATTTAGTAGAAGTCCAAGAAGCTATTGCCTTTGCAAAAGAAAAAAATCTGCCGATTTTAGCTTTAGGTAGTGGGAGTAATCTTTTGGTGACTGATGCTGGTTTTCGAGGTTTGGTGATCAAGCTTGATTTACAAAAACTAGATTTTATTGATGCAGAGCTGACAGTTGGAGCTGGAATATTGGTAGCTTATCTACTCAATAAGTCATTAGAGCAGGGTTTGACTGGTTTAGAGTTTCTAGCTGGTGTACCAGGCACGGTCGGCGGTGCTATCCGTGGCAACGCTGGCACTTATGGCCTAGCCATGTCTGATGTCGTGACCGAGATTACTTATCTTGATGAAAACTACCAAGTTAAGACATGTCGTCAAAATGAATGTCATTTTACCTATCGACACAGCATTTTCAAGGAAATAAAAGCTATTATTATAGAAGCTAAGCTAAAATTAGCCAAAGGTGATGTAGAAATGGCTAGACAATTGGTAATGGATCGCCTGAAATACAGGCAAGAAACTCAGCCCAATGAGCCTTCGGCTGGCTGTATTTTCAAGAACATAGAGTTTAAAGAGGTGGATATAGAGGATTTGAAGCAACGAGGATTGGATATTGAGCGCTTTGCCAAGCATCAGAAAATACCCACGTCTTATTTGATAGAGCAGGCTGGTCTCAAAGGCTATACTATTGGAGGAGTGCAGGTTTCTGCCAAGCACGCCAACTACATTATA
>CAYVXP010000007.1:12122-14053 GCA_964455165.1 uncultured Gammaproteobacteria bacterium | reverse complement strand
GGTTTTTTTACTGTGGTTGTGGCAAAGTAGTGAGCTTATCAATCTTTTATTTTTGTTGCGTAGCTCATCTTTACTTTTGGGAGTACGTGCTGGTCTATTGCCGACACTGTACATTGCTCCGATTTTCGTCTGGCTTAGCTATTCTCTAGTCGATGGTTGGAAAAATATTCGCCTTAGGCAACAGCTTTTTTTCCTGCCCGCGTATATCATGTCACCTTTTGTTTTTAGTAAATACAATCTTAGTAATATTATAATCGGCCAAAACAGTGTATCTTATGTACCGGGGCCGATTTATTTTTATTTTGCAATATATTTTGTGATTTTGATGTCTTGGGGTTTGGTGGTTTTGATTCGCGAGCGTAGTCACTATGATCAGGTAGTCAAAAAACAGATTGATTATATTTTTGTGGCTACGGCTTTGACAGCTCTGCTGGCTTTACTTTTTATTTTTGTCTTACCACTGCTAGGAGTCACGGCTTTTTACTACATGGGAGTCAATAGTAGTGTCATCTTTACCGCTATTGTCATCTATGCTTTGTTTCGCTATCGTTTTTTAGATTTGAAAATAAGTTTTTACAAGGTCTTGGTCAACTTTGTGCGTCTGTTGTTGACGGGCTTAGTTTATGCAGTCCTATATGTCTTGCTCATTGGGCCAGTACAAGTAGATTTTTCTAATACGATCAACAGTATCGTATTTTTGGTATTTTTTGGTTTGACCTCACCAATTGTTTTCGGTGTCGCAAGTAATGCGGCTAAATTTTTTATTTATCATCCTTTGGAGAGGATCTGGCAAGCGGAAAATAATATTGCGGTGATTTTACGCTCTAGTCAGGATCTCAATCGTCTGATGTCATCATTAGCTAAGGAGATTGCTCAGGTGATTGATTATAAGGAAATATTTATTTATCTAGCCAAGCGTAATGATGCTAAGTCTTTTCACCAAGTCTATCCAGTGGGTGAGCGGACACTGCATATGGATCATGATTTGATTTTACAAAAGCTAGCCAAACAGCAGGATTTATTGCATAGCCCAGAAGTACACTATCTAGGAATTGATCCCAAGCTTAGCCAAGAGCTAAATGATCATCATATTGACATATCCTTCCCAATATACTATAATAATCAGCTTTTAGGAGTATTGATGTTGGATAATAATAAAAAGCTCCTTTATCAACAGCAGTTAGATTTTTTGAAAGAAGTGAATAAATATCTTGATATTGCCATTGGTAGTCTCTTGCTTTATCAGCAAGCTATGGCTAATAAAGAGGAGAAGTAGTGAATATTTATAAAATATGAGTATACAAAATTTATTGTTACTAATCGCTGGTTTGATCAATTTGATGATGTTTTTTGTGGTGGTTAGTCGTGGTTTAAATAACAAAATGAATTTATATTTTGGTTTTTTGACTTTGGCTAACTTTTTGTGGACTCTCAGTATTTTGATTGCTCGCATGGGTGAGGGTGGGATGTTTTGGTATTACGCTGGTGCACTATTAGCTTACCCTATAGCCTTGTGTATTGCTCTGTCTTTGTATTTTTTTTCTCGACATTTTCCAATACCAAGCGCTCAGTCAAAAAGTATTAATGATATTTTATTATTGGTGGGAGCTTTTATTTTGTCGGTCATTGTTTATATAAAAGGAGTTTTTGTTTTAAGTTTTTATAAAGACATAGCTAATACAGAATATACATTATACGTGAATAAACCTTTTTACATCTTATACTCTCTCTATTTTATTTTTGTAGCTTTATTAGCTCTATGGAATTTGTATTGTAAAATTAGATCGACGGATCATTATTTTAAAAAACAAACAATAGTATTATTCATTGCTATTTTGATTGGTTTAGTTTTTGGGGCCTATTATGATTTGATTTTGTGTTATTTCGCTAATTATCACTATGCTTGGTTTGGTCCAGTGTTTACTTTGTTT
>CAYVXP010000007.1:3214-12112 GCA_964455165.1 uncultured Gammaproteobacteria bacterium | reverse complement strand
GCGGTAGTTTTTTATTTTATAATTTCACCTCGAGAAAAAATAAGTAATTAAATATATGGAGAAATTTTTAAATTTACAAAATTTAGTATTATTCATTGCTGGTTTGGTAAATTTAGCCATGAGTATTTTTGTTGTAAGGAGAGGTACGAAAAGTAAAATCAATTTATATTTTTCCTTACTTACTTTTTTTAACTTTACTTGGGTTATTGGTTTAATGTTGGCAAATACAATGGGAAACATTCATATAGTTGATTTTTATGATAGATCAACAAATTTGTCCGGCATGGGTATTATTATCTCGTTATTCTATTTTACTTTGCATTTTCCTTATCAAAGAGAAAAAATTAATGATATTAAGACAAAAATAATTTGGTTATTTACCATATTGTTGTCCATTTTAATTTATACTAAATGGTTTGTGGTAAGTACTGTCTGGTTTGATAAATTTCCATACTATATTGCTTATTATTATAAGCCAGTTTTTATTGTTTATGTTATTTATTTTTTTGTCTTAGCAATTTGGTCAATATATTTTTTAATCAAAAAGTATCAGATTGCCGAAGGTAGGATAAAAGATCAATTGAAATGGTTGATTATTGCCATTACAATTGGTTTGATATTTGGGGCTTATTTTAATATTATTGTTTCTTATTTTGGCGATTTTACACCTGGTTGGCTTGGACCAGTTTTTACCTTGTTTATGAATATTGTAGTTTTCCGAGCTATCCGAGCTCCTAAAGAAAAAATCAATGGTTAAAGCCAGAAAAAAAATAACTTTACTTTTGGCTGGGGGCACAGCTTTACTTGATCAAAACAAGAGGCTTTTGACTGTCCAGACTCCAGAAGATATAGAGTTGTGGCTTAAACAAATGCCCGAACTAGGACTACTCGCGGAGATTGAGCCAATTTTTGTGTCGGCCGAAAATGATATTTTGACACCAGAACATTGGCAAGCTATGGCGAAATATATTACTGAACGCCTAGATACTAGTAGTGGTTTTGTGGTGGTGTCTCGAGCTGATCAATTATTGTTGACTACCAATGTCTTGAGTTTCTTGCTACAAAATATTAAAAAAACAGTAGTTTTGACTTCAGCGGTGCGTAGCGGTACAACCGAAATAAAAAGTAAAAATATTTTTGGGCAAAAAGGTGATTTAGGTTTGCGATCAAATCTAATCAATGCTTTTCAAGTTTTGGATTATAGTCTGCCCACACCAGCTATCATGTTTGGCACTAGACTGATTCCCGGAGTACGAGCCATCAGTGACAATGACGAGGGTTTGAATATTTTTGCTAGCTTGGATGATAACTACTGGGGTAGAGTGGATTTTGGTATCAGTGTCAAATCAGGTCTAGCCTATCATACAGCTAAACAAAAAATTTATGAAAAAATAAAAGCTAATATTTTTGTTTTTGATGATTTACCTGGTTTGGCTTGGAGTGTGAATTTAGATCAAATCAAAGATTGCGAAGCAATTTTTATCAAACTCAATCATCAAAATAAACTAGAGCCAGCTAAAATAAAACAAATCAAAGCTTTGAAAATCCCAGTCTTTCTGTATCATCCTACTCAAGTCCAAGGACCAGATGAAGCTATAGCGATGAGTAATTGTACTTTTGAAGCAGCTTTAGCCAAGGCCATGTGGGCTATAGCCAATAAAGATGTTATTAATCAATTTACGCAAATTGGTGAGCAGAGTATTATTGGTGAGCTAATATAAAATCAAGAAAATTATGCATATTTATTTTTATAGTAATGCCAGCGATAACGATCAAAATAGTCAGCAGATTTTGCAGTATTTGCGTCGTGTCGGGGCTACGGTCATCAGTGAGACTTCGACCAAAAAAGTAGCCACTGAAGCCGGTGCCTTGCCAATGGACAAAGTCGATGCCTTACTCATCTATGGGCAAAAATTGGATGCGCAAGCTGGCTATTGGTTGGCTTGGGCTGTATCAAAAAATAAAGATGTCTTGTGTTTGTTGCCTGAGGGCACCAAGCTCGATGCCGCCTTAGAGCACCTCTTGACTGATAGTGTGGCTAGTAAAAAATTACACTTGGAGCGCTATCAAGCTAAAGATGTTTTAGATAAAGTAGCTAATTTTTTGGAAACTTTTGGTCAAGAAAATTTATCAGAACTATACAATATCAAATATACTTTGCGTTTGTCACGCAAAATCAATGAATATCTAGATTGGAAAAGTGCAGCCACGAGCATTGATAAAGCTACTTGGCTCAGAGAAAATATCCAAGGCTTGATGGATGGTGACAAAGATTGGCAGAGCTATTTGTCTACTAAGTTTAAGATCAAGAAATAGTTATGGAAAAGTCCGCAGCACACAAGAATTTTACTTTTTTACCAGATGTCTCGCCCAAGGCCCAACCTTTTGTCATTCATTCAGAAAATAGTGATACCTTGGCTATTTTGATTCATGGCTTTTCTAGCTCACCCTATACATTTCATGATTTAGCTGAGTATTTGGCTGAGCGCGGTATTGATTCGGAGACAGTTTTATTAGCTGGTCATGGTCGTGATTTCAAGTCTTTACAAAAAAGTACTGCTCTAGACTGGTACCAGTCAGCGGAAAAAGTTTTACATAAAAATCAAGCCAAGTATAAAAATATTTTTGTGATCGGTGAATCATTTGGTAGCAATGTGTCTATCCATCTGGCTTCTCATTACCCAAAACTGAGAGGAGTGGTGACACTCAGTATCCCAGTTTTTTTATTTAAAGAAAAAACTATTAGATTTTTTTTACCGCTAGCAGCCTTGGTCACCAAAAAGTATAAGAAGCGTTGGTTTGATGTCAAAGATATGAATCAAATCAAAGAGTTTGGTCGTCACCTTTATCTACCAATCACTAGTATCAAAAACTTTTATAAATTCATCGATACTTTTACCAAAAAAGAAGCTCATAAAGTCCGTATACCAGCCTTGATCATGCACTCTCGTAATGATCATGTGTCACAGTCTAGGAGTTCACAGTGGCTCTTCGAAGAAATAAAACACAAAGATAAAGAGCTGTGTATCTTGGATAAAGAAAATCATCACTTGATCTATAAAACTCGTAGTGATTTAGTTTTTGAAAAAATTGCTAATTTTATAGCAAAAAATCGCCAAGATTTTGACGCCTAGAGCGATATTTGTTAGAATTTCTACTTAGCTAACAACAAAATGAATAATAAGAAAAACAATATATTTATTGCTTTGGCTTGGCCCTATGCCAATGGTTCTCTGCATTTGGGTCATTTGGCTGGCTTATTGGGTGGTGATATTGTAGCTCGCTATCATCGGCTAGCAGGACACCAAGTCCTGATGGTCTCTGGTAGTGATTGTCATGGTACACCGATTGCCGTCGAGGCTGACAAGCAGAATGTTGCGCCAGCAACTATAGCTGCGAAATATCATGCTGAGTTTAAAGATATTTTTTTGAATAAATTAAATTTTTCTTTTGATTGCTATACTACTACTACGACCAAAAATCACGAGCAAGCAGTGCAGGAGTTTTTTTTGGACTTACAAAAAAAAGGCTATATCTATTCTAAGTTTGAAGATCTAGCCTATTGCGAGACTTGCCAGCGCTTTTTACCTGATCGCTATGTCGAGGGTGAGTGTCCAAAGTGTCACTTTACTTCGGCTCGTGGAGATCAATGTGACAATTGTGGCTATTTGCTGGATGCTAATCAGCTCATAAAACCGCGTTGCAAAACTTGTAATTCCACACCAGTCTGGAAAGCTTCTGAACATTTTTTCTTGAAACTTTCAGCCTTTCAAGATCAACTAGAAAAATGGGTTGCCCAGAGTGAAGGTTGGCGATCAAATGCCAAAAATTTTACTTTAAATTTTTTAAAAGAAGGTTTACACGATCGAGCTATCACTCGTGATACTAACTGGGGCATAGATATACCGCTGGATGGCTACGAAGCTAAAAAGATTTATGTTTGGTTTGAGGCAGTGATTGGCTATTTTTCAGCTAGTCGGGAGTGGGCTGAGTCCACCGGTCATGCTCAGGCTTGGCAAGATTTTTGGCAAGATACTCAGGCTACACACTACTATTTTCATGGCAAAGATAATATTCCTTTTCATACCGTGATTTGGCCGGCTATGTTGATGGCTAAAGAGAATCTACATTTACCAGATCGTATCATCTCTTCTGAATATCTGACTTTAGAGAAAAAACAATTTTCCAAGAGTCGTCATTGGGCAGTTTGGTTGCCAGATTTTTTATCAAAATTTGAGGCTGATACTATACGATATTATCTAGTCATCTCTGGTCCCGAGACTTCGGATGCGGATTTTTCTTGGTCCGAGTATCAGGTCAAGGTCAATACCGAGCTGATCGGTAAATTTGGTAATCTAGCTAATCGTGTTTTTTCTTTTGTCAGCAAGCATTGTCCTGATGGCTTAGTGGGGGCTGATATCAAGCTGGATAAGCAAGGCGAGGATTTATTGAAGTTGACCGAAGAAGCCTTTACTACTGTGGGAGAAGGTATTAGCAAGGCTAAATTCAGAGATAGTTTGAAAGTAATATTAAATCTAGCTGAGAGTGCCAATAGATATCTAGAAGAGACTTCTCCTTGGAGACAGATCACTACTGATAGACAGTCAGCGGAGCGAGCCCTATATACAGCGACTCAAGTTATTTACAATTTAGCTACTTTACTCAATCCTTTTATACCAGAGAGCACTGATAAAATGTTAGCCATGCTGGGTCAAGAGAGGAAACAAGCTTGGGAATATAGCTTGTTAGCCACTATCAAGGCCCAATCAGTTACGCCATTGTTTACTAGGGTAGAGGATGCAGTGGTAGAGCAAGAGGTCAAAGCTTTGGGTCAGTAAAATTATCAATGTAATTATATTGATTAACTTATGAATACATTAAACACAATTATTTTATTAGCGAGTGTATCGACAATATTTATTGGTTTTTTTGTTTTAATAAAAAATTATAAAAATCCAAGTAATTCATGGTATTTTACCATGTGTTTATTTGGTGGTCTTTGGGGTCTAATGAAAGTAGTGCAATTTTCAGTAATGGATGTATATTGGCATGATTTATTAATATCTAGATTAGTCATGTTTTTTGGTGCCTTGGCGCCAATTTCTTTTGTAATGATGACATATTATTTTGGTTACAAATTTAATAAACCATCAAAGAAAAAAATATGTTCGTTTATTTTTATAGCTGGCATAGTGGCTATTTTGAATCTACTTGGTGTATTAAGACACGCAGATATCTCTATAGTTGATGACAGTTTACATCGTGAAATTATTTTTCGTGATTTTTTAATATTTGCCTTGTATTATTTTATTTATATATTTTTTGGTTTCTATATATTATTAAAAAAATATTTTATATCAGAAGGTGTTACTAAAGTTCAGATAAAATATTTAATATATGGAACTGTGGGCAATTTTTTGACAACTGGTGTAGTTAGCATAATACTATTGTTATTTAATAATTTTACCTATGATTTTTTGGGACCGATATTTTTGTTGGTCAATTTTTTCTTTATTGGTTATTTAGTCTTTATAAAGCCAAAGATTCATTAATTATTTTTAAAAAACTCTGCAATGGGCAGAGTTTTTTTCTTTTTGCTTAGCTATTGTCGCTATACCTTGATTTGTGTTAAAATATAGTTGTTTTATTGCTTATGTCCAATACGATTATTGCTAATTTTTTGGAAGTAGTTCGCGATTTTGCTCAGCGTCCGGCTTTGGGTTTTTATAGCCAAGGTCGCTATCAGACTATCAGCTATCAGGAGCTAAATAATCTCCGCAGTCAATTGGCTGAGGATTGGCAGATAAAGGCTTACGTCAAAGGTGAAAAAGTGGCCATTATGTTGCCCAATAGTCCAGAATGGGTCATAGCTGATTTAGCAGTAGCTACTTTGGGTTTAGTTTTAGTGCCAGTGCACTATACTTATCCAGCCAAATATTTAGAAACAGTGGTTAATCACTCGGGAGCTAAATATTTAGTGATTAATCAGGAATTATTTACTAAATATCAAAAAAATATTTTGTCTTTACCACTGCAAGAAATTTATGTAGTTGACATGACTCAGAGTACTGATGATAAGAGGGTATTAGCCTGGCCATCTTTTGATAAACATAAATTGGTAAATATAGAAGCTAGTGCTCAGGAGGGTGATTTGCATACTATCATCTATACTTCTGGCACTACTGGTGAGCCAAAGGGCGTGATGTTGTCACAAAAAAACTTAGTCAACGATGCTTTGGCGGCTCAACGCAATGTCCCCATTTACGAGACTGATAAATTCTTTTCTTTTTTGCCTTTATCGCACGCTTTTGAAAGAATGGCTGGCTACTATGGACCTCTGTTTGCAGGCTGTAGTATTTACTATGCTCAGAGCGCCAAGACTATGATTAGCGATATTAAACTGGTCCAGCCAACTGTTTTGCCTTGTGTGCCTAGGATCTTTGAAAAAATATATGCCAAGATTTTTGAGCAAATGAAAAGTGGTAGTCATTTCAAAAAGAAATTATTTTATCAGACCCTCAATCTAGTGGATGCCCAGAAAAAAAGACAGCTAAATTTTTTAGAAAAATGGCAATACGCTATTTTGGATTATTTGGTGCTTAAAAAAATCAGAAATATTTTGGGCGGTAAATTACGCTTAGCTATCTCCGGTGGCGCTTCACTCAATCCAGCCATTGCTAAGTTTTTTGATAGTTTAGGCCTGAAGTTGATCGAGGGCTATGGTTTGACCGAGGCTTCACCTATTGTGGCTGTCAATCATCCCGATAATTATAAGTTTGGCACTGTGGGTTTGCCCTTGGATTGCAATAATATAAAATTATCAACAGATAAAGAAATATTAGTCAAAGGTGATAATGTCATGTTGGGGTACTATGATAATGAGCAGGCTAGTAGTGAAGCCTTTGATGAAGATGGATGGCTACACACTGGTGACTTAGGTTTTTTTGATCACGATGGTTTTTTATCAATCATTGGTCGAGCCAAGGATGTGATTGTCTTATCAACTGGTAAAAATGTTTTCCCAGAGCCCATAGAGTATCAGCTCAATGCCAGTAAATATATTAGTCAAAGTATGGTCTACGGAGATAATCAAAAAGCCTTATCGGCTATTATCGTGCCAAATAAAGAATTATTACAAGTTTGGTGTGAAAAAGCTAGCATTGAGTTTAAGCTACCAGAAGTTTTAAAAAACACCTCAGTAGTGAATCTGTACAGACAGGCTATTGATGATTCACTTAAAGATTTTTCTAAAACCGAAGGTATTAGTAATTTTAAATTAATTGAGGAAGAGTTTAGTATTGATAATGCTCTATTGACTATTACTATGAAGTTGAGACGGCATCATATTTTGAGAAAGTATTTTAATTAATTTTTTATAAATTTTAATGTAAAAATATGGAAAAATTTAGTAGCTTAAAATCAAAAAAAATTTTAATTTGTATCACTGGTGGCATCGCAGTTTATAAGATTGCCTCATTGGTTAATCATTTTTTAAAAAATGGATCACAAGTAAAAGTTATTATGACCAAAGCGGCCACGGAATTTGTATCACCCGTGACATTTCAGGCGTTATTGAATGATGTTGTTTACACAGATCTTTTTGATATCAAGAATCCACGTGAAGTAGAGCACATCTCCTTAGCAAAGTGGGCAGATATTTGTTTGATAGCCCCAGCTACAGCAAATACTATTGGTAAGATTGCCCACGGCATAGCTGATAATTTGTTGACAACTGTCGTCATGGCTTTACCTCAAAAAACTAAAACAATTATAGTGCCAGCCATGAACACAGAGATGTGGAATAATCCAATCATGAAAAATAATATAAATGAGCTTAAAAAATATAAGAAATATATTTTTATCAATCCAGTCAGCGGTTTATTGGCCTGTAGAGACGAGGGTATAGGCAAGGTAGCGGATAGTCAGGATATATTAAAAATTGTAAGTAAGGAGTTAAAATAAATGGACTCTATTGATAGTTTTTTGTTGGAGACTAAATATTGTAATTTTAATAATCCAGCAATAAAAAAATTAGCTCAAGACCTTACTAGGGGCTGTGTAAATGATCAGGAAAAAGCAGTTAAGCTTTTTTATTGGGTAAGGGATAATATTCAATACAGGTTTGGTCCGTGGAATAAAATAGCATCAGATATATTACGCGACGGAAGAGGTATGTGCACTAATAAAGCAGTACTTTTGACATCTTTATTAAGAGCCGAGGGTATTCATGCTGGTTTTGGTATTTTGAAGGTAAAGGGTCAGGAATATTTTGGTCCCATAGCGCCAATTGTTTTGTCTGGTAGAGTTAGTAAATTATCTGTTCATTTTTATTCTTATGTATTTCTTGATAAAAAGTGGATAAAGATTGATCCGTCTGTAGATATAGATTTAGCACAAAAGACAAATTATTTTAATCCCACAACACAATTAACAGAGTGGCTTGGCGCAGAAGATGCCACTGAGAATCTTGATCCTTCTCATATTATTTCTGATGAAGGGCCCTTTGCAAGTGTAGAGAGTCATCTTAGGAAAAAACCAAGGAGCATAAGTAGGATAAATTTTTTTGTCGGTAATTTATATTTAGATTTTTTACGTTCTAATAAAATAAAAATTGTTGATCCTAAACAATTAGGTAATTTATTTGAATCTTGGTTGAAAAAAAACAAGTTTTTTTATTATTTTTTATTCAAAATTTACATAAATATAAAATGAAAAAAGTTTTTTATGGTAAAAGATTTTTAATTACAGCTGGCCCAGTTTGGGTACCAATAGATAGCGTTAGAGTTCTGACTAATATTTTTGGAGGAAAATTAGGCTACATTATTGCCAAGGAGGCTTTTAAATTAGGCGCTGAGGTTACATTATTAATGGGACCTGGCAGAGTTCAATTTACCGGTA
>CAYVXP010000007.1:0-3204 GCA_964455165.1 uncultured Gammaproteobacteria bacterium | reverse complement strand
TATAGGACATTTTCTGACATATATAAATTAATGAAAAATGAAATAAATACTACAAAATATGATGTCATTATTCATTCCGCAGCAATCCCTGATTATGTGCCAGTTAGAGTTTATAAGGGTAAGATTAAATCCGGTAAAAAAGATTTAACCATAAGATTTAATAAAACTTTTAAAATTGTAGACAGAATAAAAAAATGGGATAAAGATGTTTTATTGGTAAAGTTTAAATTAGAGGTTGGTAAATCAAAGAAACAATTACTAAGCATCGCTAATGAAAGTATGCTTCAGTCTCATGCTGATATTATAGTTGCTAATGAATTTGGAGATGTTATAGATGGTCACTTGGCATATATATGTGGGTTTGGTGAACCAGTAAAATGTAATGGTAAAGATGATGTGGCAAAAAAATTATTGAATATAATTAGGTTAAAAATATAGTTATGTATTTTAGATTAGATTATCAAAATTACATTATATTATTTTCTGCTATAGTGAATTTATTTTTTGCCGGTTTTATTTATTTAAAGGGCAAAAGAAATTTAGTAAATATTTCTTATAGTATTTTCACGATCGGTGTTGTTTTTTGGTCACTTGGCATGTTTATGTATAGAGGCACAGCTGATTATAATCAGGTAATTTTTTGGTCTAAATTTTTATATTTTGCATCTGGTTCAATACCTTTATCTCTTTTATTTTTTTCTCTTATTTTTCCCGATAGAAAAATTAAATTAAATTTTTTAAAAATTATATTTCTTTTTGTTATACCCGCGTTTTTTTTAATTGGTTCTTTTATACCAGGTTTTATTATAAAAGATATTATAATTCATAGAACATCAGAAAATGAGATGTTTTTTGGGGAGGGTTATAATTTGTGGTCTTTTTATCTTTTGCTTTATTTTGGGGCCTCTTTTTACAATTTAATAAGAACCTATAGAAGATCAAAGAATATAGTAAAGCTTCAAATTAAATACATTCTTATTGGAGCAGTTATTTCTGTATTTTTTGGCGCATTAACTAATTTAGTTTTGCCAGCAGTTGGTAATACTAACTTTGGTTGGTTGGGTCAGAGCTTTACTATAATAATGATAGCATTTGCTACCTATGCTGTAGTTAAGTTTAGATTAATGAATATTCGCTTCTTTTTAACAAGGGGCATTTTATATGGTTTATTAGTTGCTATGGTTGCAACAATCTTTTCTTTATCAGTTTTAATGACCGTAAGTCTTTTTGGAACAGAAAATCAGGCAAGTAGGGTTGTGGTGTCTATAGTGGTTTCTTTTATTATTGTGGTATTTCTAGATCCTGTAAAAAGTATCTTTGCTAGAATTACAGATAATATATTTTATAAAGATCGTATTGACTATCAAAAACTCTTACAGCAAGCTAGTGCTGTTGTTGCCAGGGAAATTGATTTAAGTAAATTGGCATATTCTTTATCTGATCTTTTAGCCACACAATTAAAAGTTAAAGAAATATCGGCATGGATTATAAAAGATCAAAATTGGCATTGCATCGCTAGTTCCGTAAAGAATAGTAAGAGATTTGACTTAAGTAAAGAATTAATTAAACTCACACAAGATCATCAGGATATTATTGTTGTGGAAGAATTAATTCGTAATCAAAATAATCTTAATTTTAATACACCCTATTATCAAACACTCGGTTTTCTTATAGAAGAAGCTGAGAGTATTGGCGTGGAAATGGTAGTGCCGGTTTATGATGAAAAAAGGGAAATGACGGCAATATTTTTATTTTCTGCTAAAAGTTCCGGAGATCTTTACAATCAGGATGATATAAATTTTTTAAATGTTTTGGTTCCACAGGTAGCCACTGCAATTGAAAAATCAAAACTTTATGAAGAAGTACAAGTTCTTAATCGTGAATTACAGGCTAAAGTTGATTCTAGAACCAAGAGTTTGAAGGAGGCTAATATTGGTCTCGAGCAACGCAACAAATTTTTGACAGCCATGCAAGGCGTGACTAATATGGTCAGTCGCACCATGGATTTGAAGCAGGTTAATCAATTTATTACTAATAGCATTGCTTCAGAATTTGGTTATGTGGGAGGTATTTTAAGCTTTTTGGATGAGGATGGTCGCACACTAAACGTCGGTGCTATTACAGAAAATGAACAAAGTAAAAAAGTTTTAGCTATACTTGGTAAAGATCCCAAGAATTTCGTAGCTGACATGCAAATGGAGCAGTTATTAGGGGTGAAGACAGTGTTGTCTGGTCAGATGAACAAATCTGATAAAATGTCCGATTTCTTTTCGCCACCAGTAGAAAAAGCAGTCATTGATAAAGTACAAGAAACATTGGGTGTAAAGACCATAGTTGGTTTGCCAATTTTTTCTGAAGATAAGATTATAGGTATTGTTCATTTTTTATTAGCTGTGAAAGAAGATAAATTTACTGACCTAGACAGAGATACCATGATCGCTTTGGCTGATCAAGTTGGTATAGTTTCAAGAAATTTACGCTTATATAATAATCTACAAGCTACCAATCAAGACCTACAAGTAGCGAACATGCGTTTGCGTGAGCTTGATCAGGCTAAGTCCGAGTTTTTGTCCATTGCCTCTCATCAGTTGAGGACGCCTATTTCTGCCCTTAAAGGCTATTTATCTATGATTTCTGACGGAGACTTTGGTACTGTGCCACCAAAAATTGGCAAAGTAGTCAAAGATTTATTTGAAAGTGCCGCTCGCTTGGCTAGATTGGTCAATATATTTTTGAATGTCTCACGCATTGAATCTGGTCGCCTGAAGATAGAAAAGAAACCATTACAGATTGGTGATATGATCGAGAGTGTCATTGCTGAGCTACACAATGAGTCAGACAAAAAAGGCGTGAAGTTGATTTACAAAAAACCCAAGCCAGCTTTGGCGCTAGTGGCGGCTGACGCTGACAAGTTGCGAGAAGTAGTTTTGAACTTGATTGATAATTCTATAAAATACACACCCAAAGGACAGATTGAGGTCAGTGCTATGGTGGAAAATGATAATATGCACTTCAAGGTGCAGGATACTGGTATTGGTATAGATCCTGAAGAAGCCAAAAATTTATTTAGAAAATTTGTGCGGGCTAGCGGTGCCGCCCAGATTCATACTGGTGGCTCTGGCTTGGGCTTATTCATCGCTCAGAAGATTATCCAGGAGCATGGTGGACAAAAAGATTTCGGGTAGACCATGAATATATTCCTAT
>CAYVXP010000006.1:0-14068 GCA_964455165.1 uncultured Gammaproteobacteria bacterium | reverse complement strand
CCTTTTTTGACTGGATCACCGTATTCTTTGTTTAAATATACTCCGGCCAATTTATCAGATGGTGCGCCAAGTATTCTGGCAATAACATTGATTTGCTTATTGTCAGTGAAGCTAATTCGTCCGGATTTTTCGGCGACAATATATTTTTTAAACGCACCAATAGTGATATCATCTGGGTTGACATTGGGGTTACCGCCTTGGGCCTTGATAATTTCTTGCATCTTGTGCCAAGCTGCGCCTGACTCTAGAGCTTGCCAGGCCATTTTAGCACCATGACCTTTACGAGCCTTACCGGTGAGCTCTAGGAGCTCTCCAGCTAAATGAATAGCCTTGTTGGCTAAATCAGTCGGATAGTTGTCCCTTTGCTGTAAAACACGCAAAACATCTCTAGCCTCTAAAGCTGGACCAACTCCTTTTCCTACTGGATCCTCAGTTTTTATCATGACTACTTTTATCTTGATACCAAAACGATGGGCCAAATATTTAAACTTCTTTTCAATTTTTTTAGCGGTTTTTAAATTTGGAATTTTGGTAGTTGGCCCGAGTGGCATATCGATAATCAAATGAGTAACGCCCATGGCTACTTTTTTGGCCATGATACTGACCAGCATTTTGTCATAGGGCTCTAGAGATAAAGGATAAGTGACGCTCAAAATCTTGTCATCAGCTGGTGCCAAATTCAAACCTCCGCCCCAGACTAAGCAAGCGCCGGTTTTTTTTACAATCTTTTTTATTTCTTCAGCTGTAAAAGATACTGGCGATAAAACTTCCATCGTATCAGCAGTTCCAGCTGGTGAGGTGATCGCTCTAGATGATGTCTTGGGTATAGTCAGTCCCAGTGAAGCTAAGATTGGTATGGCTACCATAGTAGTCCTATTGCCGGCCAAACCGCCAACTGAGTGTTTGTCAGCTACTAGTCCTGGGAACTTCAATACCTGACCAGTCTCGGCCATAGCTTTGACCATGTAGTATAACTCATCATTGGTGTAGCTATGCATAAAGCTAGAAGCCACAAAGTAGGTTGTCTCTGTCCTAGTCAAAACACCACTGGCTATATCTTGAAAAATCTGAAAAAAATCTTGGTAACTCAAATGTTTACCTAGTAATCTTTTTTTGATAGCTTGGACTGACTTGGCTCTTTCCAAAACCTCGACACCAACGATAGTGCTACTAGGTATTTCATTTTTTTCCCAGATATCTCTGTACAAACCAATATAACCAGCTTGCACTCTTTTTTCAGAAGTATTGGCTTCGGCAATTATTTCTTTTTTATGCCAAGTTATTTTTATTTTATCACCGGCATGTATACCATAGTGCAAAGCTTCGACATTATTTAGCAAAGCAATGTTTGATTGACCGGTTTCGATGTCAATTTTTTTTATTTTTAGATAATAGGCCATATTAAAATTTTATTACTTCTCCTGGCTTCATTGTTTTTGAAGTAGTGGAGGGTTTTTTATTTTGATTATTATTGTTGTTAGTTATATTTAGTTTTTGATACAATTGATCTTTATCCATTTTCAAAGCATCGGATAAAGAGATAAAGCCATCATCATCCGTTTTGATTGGTGGTGTTTCGCTAGGTTTTTCTTCTTTGGTTTTATTTAAAACTTTAACACTAGATGGTGGTGGTATTTTGCCAGCCCGAGATTTTTTCAAACAATCTTCGCAATATATAGCCTTGGATAAATCTGGTTCAAAATTTAATTCGGTCTCTTTACCGCAATAAGTACAATTGTATTTTTTGCCGGTCTTGGGTGGTTTTTTGGCTTTTTTGTCGCTATTTTTTTCACTATTACTTGATACACTAGCGTTAGCCTTGCCAGTAAATTTATCATCACCGTCACGATTTTCACTCCAACGCATGATCTTATCTTCTACCAGGGCTCGGGACTTTGAATATCGCTCTCTAGTGACTTTAATAACCTTTTCTTTGACATCAAGCGGTGTATCACTAGTCATCTGGACTGGTGGTAATGTACGGGCTGAAAAAGCCTCGGAAGCCACACCATCAATCATTAACTTCAAATAAACTTGATACTTTGGTATATTCACTAAATTTTCTTGAACAAAAACAGGGAAAAATTCTTTTTCCAAAAATTCAGCATCTGTCGCCCCCACTCGAAAAGAAACAATAGTTCCAACATTACCAAAAACAGCCGCTGCTATATCTTCCTCTATTTGCTCGATATACTGATGAGCAATAATTAGATTCAAACGATATTTTCTAGCTTCGGACAAAATATTAGCAAAAGATTCGGTAGCAAAATTTTGAAACTCATCAACATAGAGATAAAAATCGTTTCTTTCCTCTTCTGGTATATCTATCCTACTCATGGCCGCTAGCTGTATCTTGGTGATCAACATAGCACCCAAAAGAGCTGAGTTATCTTCACCTACTCTACCTTTGGCCAAGTTAATCAATAGAATCTTTTTGTTATCCATGACTTCTCGCATCGAGAAAGAAGATTGCACTTGACCAACCATATTTCTAATCAAAGAGGAAGACAAAAATCTACCAACTTTATTTTGAATCGGGGCAATAGCCTCAGCTTGAAATCTATCGGGATATTTTGAATATTCATCAATCCAAAATGACTTCACCACTGGATCGCTTATTTTATCCACTACTCTACTGCGAAAACTCTTGTCAGTCAACATACGCATAATACCCAGTAGTGTCGAGCCAGGATATTCAAGTAGTGCCGAAATAGCGTGATGTAAAACATATTCCAAGCGAGGTCCCCAAGAATCTGCCCATATTTTTTTGAAGACACCAATCAAGCCAGAAACAACTAGATGTCTCTGCTCAATACCAACTTTTTCTAAAACATTGAAAGCAATTGGGAAATCTAAGTCAGCGGGATTAAAATACACGACATCATTGACTCGACTAGAAGGAATAAAATTAATCACTTTTTCTACTAATTCACCATGTGGATCTACCACACAAACACCTCGTCCAGCCTGGATATCTTGAATAATCATATTTTCCAGTAAGGTGGACTTACCCATACCAGTTTTACCAATCACATACATATGCCGACGTCTATCGTCGGTTTTGATACCAAATTTTACACTTTGGTTGCGGTAATCAGTTTCCGCAAAAGTTGTTATTTCATTAAGTTCGGGCATATTATTTTACTGGCAAATTTCTTGGGGCAGCAGCCTTTTTATCATCCACATCACTATCAGAATTTTTTGAAAATTTATTTTCAAAATATTTATTATCCAAGCTAGCATTAGCAGGCAAGTTTGTTCTTAATTGCTTGCGTAATTCATTTTCAAAATTAGCTGATGCTTTGACTTCGGTAAAAATAGGTAAAGAAGCTGGTGGTTCGCTTTTTTTGCTTTCGGTTTTTTGCAACATCGGAGTACTGATCTCCATACTTGGAAAATGCCACAAGGTAGCTAGCTCTTCAGTGTTGAGCATAAAGTGCTCATGTCCGGCACGATTGCTTCTGCTCTTGTAAGCTTTTATTAAGTTTTGTCTACGTTGAGACATTTTATACTTTACAAAAAACCACTCGGCCTTTGTCTTGGTTTTGCCGTCTGGCTTAAAAGCATTGAGATCCATAGTACTAAATTGCTTCAGTGAGCCAAAAACAGGAGCGATCACTCTACCAGGATTATACTGGTCGTGTGGTGATAGATATATCAATCTTATTTTGCATTCAAAAAGAATCTTGGAAGCCTTACGCTCTATAGCCTCTAATTTACCTTTTTCACCAGGAGTAAGGTGTAACATTTGACTTGGTGCGTCATCTTTTTTGACTTCTTTTTTTGATTTACTAGCTTCAGCGTCAGTCCACCAGACCATTGGTTCACCATTTGATAAGAAGAATAAACCAAAAATAGGAGCTAAAATATTTTCGTACCATGGTTTTTTTGGTGCCGGCCCCTTTTTACCAGCTAGTTTCATAGCGGCAGCATTGGCTTTTTTGGCCCAATCATTACCCATGGTCGGTCTTACTAATAATTGTAGCCAAACTTGTTCACCATTGCGGATTTTACTCATGGTTTCTATGATAGAAGCCATGGGATCTTTGAACTCACCACTCACCTTGTCTTCAAACTCAGTATAGGTGCGTATTGGTAAATAATCTGGTGCTACTGGCACAACCTCTGTACCCCACATATTATAGTCGTCATTGGGAAAATGTACTGGTATATCAGTGGTATAATCACTCACTTCGGTAATTTCAGCATCAGGATATTGAGAGTAAACAGCGCTTTCTACTAAATCACGCCAATAATCAGGTGTTCTGATAAGGAATTGAACATAACCATCAATACTAATAAGCTCAAAAGAAAATCCCAATTGAAATTGACCTTCGTATTTTTCTTTTTTACTAGGCGTAGCCTGAGCTCCAGATAAAGTAGCAAATAACTGCTCTACTGCTTTTGGCGTCTGCTCTGAATCACGTGGTATGTCAATGGCTAGAAAAATAAACTTTTTTTTCATGAACCAGTTGACCTGCTTGGCATTGAGCCACAGATCGTAGGCCATCAAAACAATAACAAAAACATAAACAAAACCCATGCCATGGGTAAATACATAAAGCATCAACTCATCTGGTGGCAATGAGCCTATGGCCGCCAGTTGATCCCAATTTATAAAAAGAGAAGTTAAATCCATATTTGTTAGTGTGCTTATATTATACAATTTTTTAACGATATTTGCTAGCTATGACAAATAAAAAAACAACCCAATAACTGGTAGAGTTGTTTTCTTATGAGTTTATGCATTTTTTAAAGAATATTTTCCGTTTTCGTTTTTCTCAAATCTATTTTTATTCATCAGAGCTAGGGTGACAGTCGTTTCTTTGATCATACGATGTTTCAAAACTTCTTCCACTAGTTCTTTTTTACTCAATGGTCTGTCGCTCTTACGTAAAATCTCTTCAATCACATCAGAGACAACGCCAGGTTTGTAGCCCCACTCCTTCAAAGCATAGATACCGCGACCAACCAAGACGTATTTGTCATCCAGGATCAACTCATTGTGAATGGTAGCTGGATAGGCTTGGCGATGATCAAAATCCATCTTGTTGATCATCTCGGCAATTTCGTTGAAGTGCATTGGTCTATTCTCTTTTTTGAGTACTAAATAAATTTTATCATTCATTCTCTTGGGAGAAATATCAGCCCAATGAGATAAACCCCACTCTTCGTAAGGATTTGATTTTAACTTTTTAGTAATATAAATAAAATTCAAAACAACTTTATCAGTGAGATTATCATTTTGCTTGTAATAATCAGTTTCTTGAACCTTACCAATCAAGATATCAAGTGATAATGGATTGCCGTGATTTTCTACAATATCTATAATCTGACTAATAGATTGATCATAAAAATCTACAGAAGATTCTGGTGTTTTCCAATAATCAAAATATTCTTTGTTCTCACGGATAAATTGAAAACGATGTTTTAATAATTGACCCAAGATAAAGACCACAGCAGAATGATTATCATCATTGTAGCCAGAAGAAGTCAATAATTCTTTTATCAAATTTGCTTCGGCCATCAAGCCGCCGTGTTCTGATAAAATACCATTGGTAATATCTTCAATCTCTTGTAAGTATGTTTCATCAAAATTTTTGATGATTTTTTTGAGTGAGCTGTTTTCTATTTGGCGAACGCGTTCTCTGGTAATAGCATATTGCTTACCAATATCTTCCAAAGTTTTTTTATCATAACCAGACAAACCATGGCGTAGTTTGATAATTTCACGTTCACGCTCGGTTAGAGCAACCAAAATACCATCTAGCGTATCATGAGGGTTGAAACTAGCTAGATTTGATAAGTGTTTGGCTGTAATAACTTGATCTAAAATTGATTCCATATTTTTATATAAAACAATAAAAATTGACAGCTTTATTTCATGTCGACCATAGCATAACATATTTATTAAAATAAGTCAACCCCAATTTAATGAAAAACTGGGGTTGATAAATATTGAGTTATTTTAGCTAATTTTAGCCCAGTTTAGAAATTTATACTGGCTAACTAATGTGTTAAATTTATAGATAAGAGAACAACAATTTTATAAATAACGCAGTAAAAAGCTAAAAAATAATTTCTAACTGGGTTAGCGCTTTTTATTGAATAGCAGTAATAAAGGTGAGGCAATAAAAATTGAGGAATAAGTACCTATAACCACACCGATACTCAGGGCTAGGGCTAAATATCTGGTGCTTTCGCCACCAAATAACAAGACTGCCATAAGAGCTAAAAAGGTAGTTAAAGAGGTATTTAGAGAGCGAACCATGGTCTGGTTGATACTGATATTGATAATCTCTTCAAAATTATCATAACTACGGCTTTTGAATAGATTTTCTCTAATACGGTCAAAAGTCACAATAGTATCATGTACTGAAAAGCCTAAAATGGTCAGTAAGGCAGTCACAAATAAACTATCCACCTCTACTCCAGCAAATTTTCCTAAAACAGCAAATACACCAACGACCACCAAAATATCATGCACCAAGGCAATAATAGCTGCTACACCATATTTCCATGATTCTACTGGCTTGGATACTTTTCTGAAAGCATAAGCAATATACAAAACAATAAAAATCAAAACAACAATAATGGCTTGAATGGCCTTGGTCTTTAACTCCTTGCCTAAGGATGGACCAATGGACTCAAATTTATTTTCAGTAAATTTATTATCGCTAACATTGTCTAGCTTGATCTGCGAGATAGATTTTAAAATTTCTTGATGCTTGGCTTCTGGTACATTTTGAAAACGCAAAATATAATCTTTTTCACCAGAAGGCTGAATGATGACTGGCTCAACACCTAGGTCTTTGAAAGAAGTTTCAATTTGATCCATACTTGGTCGAACTGCAGAATAACTGACGTCCATCAAACTACCACCAGTAAAATCAATACCGTACTTCAAGCCCCAAGCAAACCAAAATATGAGAGCTAGAGCGGTCAAAGTGATAGATACTGTGTACCAAATTTTTCTTGTTTGAATGATTTTAAACATATTATTTTTCTTCAGTTTTTTCTATGGAAACTCCGAATAAACCAAGTTTATTTTCCAATTTTTTATTAATTATCAAACGCATCAAAGTATGTGTCACAGTCAAAGCAGAAAACATGGATACTAAGATACCGATACCTAGGGTGATGGCAAAGCCTTTGACAATAGAAGTACCAAACCAAGCTAAGATCACGCAGGTAATAATAGAAGAAAAGTTTGAATCTCTGATTGATGGCCAAGCTCTCTCAAAGCCATCTTCTGTGGCTGAAGTTAGATTTTTACCATTGTACAGTTCTTCTTTGGTACGTTCAAAAATCAAGATATTGGCATCCACCGCCATACCTATGGATAATATGAAGCCCGCAATGCCGGCCATAGTCATAGTAACAGGTATTAGTTCAAATATAGCTAAACTCAAAGCTGTGTAAACACCAAGAGCCACAACAGCTAATAAGCCTGGCAAACGATAAAATATCAACATGAACAAAGCGGCAGCTAAAAATCCGATAATACCAGCCAGCAAGCTTTGATCTAAGGAAATTTTACCTAGAGTTGGTCCAATTGTTTGTTGGGTCAATAAAGTAATTGGTACTGGTAAAGCACCTAAATTTAAATCTTTGACTAATTGCTTAGCTTCATCGATAGTGAACTTACCTGAAATCTGAGCTGAACCATCTCTGATAGGCTCTTGGACCACTGGACTAGATCGCAAGGATCCATCCAAGAAGATACCAATTGGCTTACCGACATTAGCTTCAGTCAAAGAAGCAAAGGTATCTGTACCAGCTTCATCAAAATCCAACAAGACTGTCGGATCTTGAGTAGTAGAATCAAATTGCAATTGAGCTTTTTTGATATTCTTACCACCCAAAGTAGTGGCTACCCAACTGGCATTTTGATCAGCATTTTGCTTGGCGAACAAAATATGAGCAGAGTGTACTTCTTTGACTCCATCTATAGTGCGCTCCTCTATCTTTTTGATAACATGATAACCGAATTGGGATTCAACTAATTTTGGACTAATTTGACCAGATTTTAATTCTTCAAAAATAGCTTTATCAAACTCTGGGACAAAAGTACCAGCTTTGACCCAACTCAAATCTCCACCCAAATCTTTTGAGCCTGGATCTTCACTGAACTCTTTGGCCAACTTAGCAAAGTCTTCTTTTTTTAAAGCTCTCTTCAAAACTTCTTCGGCTTTTTTACGAACAAGGTCATTATCTACTGGAGCTGGAGCTGCGCCTTGAGTTTTGAATTCTAATAAAGGAGTTTTATCAATAATTTTTATAGCTTCGTTGACATCGGTGACACCGGCCAGTTCTACAATAATACGGTAATTATCACCGGTAATATTTGTCTGAACTAATGGTTCAGATACTCCATAAGCATTTACTCTACGCTCAATAACATCTCTGAGAGCCTCTACTCTGTCTTTTTTCTCATTGGCAGCCAAAGCACTGACGTCGGCCTGATAGACTAAATGGGTACCACCCTGTAGGTCTAAGCCTAAGTGCATTTTGACTTTGTTTACCCAGTGATCTTTACCTAAAAATGACACATTTGGCACGATAAACATAACGGCCAACATGGTCAAAACACCAATAAAAACAGCAGTCCACCTAATCTTATTTTTACTGACTAGTTTGTGCTGTTGGGGATAACTATACTTATTCATAATTCTTGCTTTTTTACTGTATAAATAACCCGCTTATTTTAACACAAATAACAATTTTGACAAGGATGCTGTCATTAAAATAACAAAAATACCCTCATTTTTAGATGAGGGTATCGAATATTGAATATTGAGACGTAAATTGGACCTTTTACTTAGTTTTGGAAAAATCAAAGACTTTTTGCTCAGTCCAGGTTTTTTCATCATAAACCTTGATCTGATTTTCGCCAATCACATAAAAATAGTCGTTTATAAATATAGCTCGTTTAACCAAATCCATTTGAGCAGCTTTGACTAAGGACAGCTTATCGTCAGCATAGCTCAAAATATAGCCACCTTTATTGCCTGGTACAAAGAAAACTTTGTATTTCTCATCAATAGTAAAAGCTTTGTGGTTATTATTCACTTCTGTATAATACTCGTCTAAAGAATATTTATACAATTCTTTGGGATCACTAGCATTGGAAACATCAAACAAAGAAATTTTTACTTTATTATTTTCTTCACCTATACCGATAATTCTATCTTTATTGATAGGATGTAAATAAGAAGAATAACCAGGAATTTTTAATTCACCTTTTTTGATCGGATTTTTGGGATCGCTCAAGTCAATAACATAAAATGGATCAGTCTGTCTAAAAGTAACTATGTAGGCTTTGTCTTCTATGAATCTGGCGCTGTATATTCTCTCAGTCAAACCCATATCAAGTAATTTACCGATAACTTTCAAATCATCACCCAGGACATACAAATCGTTGGCACTCTCACTGCTACTAGCAAAAACTGAATCCCACATACCACCCAAGGTAGTAGCGATGCGCAAATTGCCGTTGTATTCATCCAGTGAAAATTGATTCAAAGGATAACCTGGCACACCACCACTGGCTTTCAAACTCAAATTACTAATACCAATTTTCACAACACCAGTGTTGGCTAAATTTCTTTTATTATTTTTATAATAATTTTGGAAACGATTTTCTAATTCAGTTTCGATGCGCAAATTTTCATCTTTACCTAAACTTTTTTTCCAAGTATCGACAATGACACCAAGCTCCATCATCTTGGTGTAATTACTCAGCTCATAAGATTGGAGCTTGGTAATTTTTTCTTTGACGTAAGTATTTAATAAATCACTAGCATCTGTACTCAAAAAGCCAGAATAAAAAGTGAACATATCGATAGATTGTGGGTAGGTAATATATAGATTATCTTTGGACATGTAGACAATAGATTGTCCCTCGCTAGCCACAAAAGAAGTAGTATCACTGACCTTACCGGATTTTACGTCCACTTTCATGGTTACATAGGTAGCATTGGCTGGAGTTGGTGAAACAGGATGATATATATCACCACAGGCAATAGTTAATTTTTCATCATTGAAGCTCAATGGTCTGATTGGACATGGCTCAATATCATTGACGTAGGTATGGGTCACTAAATAAATATTATCACCATACAAACGAGCTTGATCAAAAACAGTTTGCGCACTAGAGTCTAATTTGATATTCCATTTATTTTCTGGCTTGGCTCGATTGCTGATATCATAGCCATTGATCTCATTACCAGAAAAAACTACTAGCATATTATCTTTTACTAAGATCTCGCCCGTTTTATCAATTTTGGCCAGTAAGCTCATATCATTCAATGGCCAAGATTTTATAATATCGGTTTCTGCTGTAGCTTGAGGATATGGATAAATACTACTGACAGGCATTGTACTATCTACCGGGGCCATCATCTTATCGTACATGTAATAATTGGCCTGTTTAGAATAATAAATATTTTTACCATCGGTTTTTATAATATCTGGCTCGTCAATACCAGCTACTTGAACATTGGTTTCAGAATATCTATCAGTACTCACACCAGCTGAAGCACTGGCACCAGAACTAGTTTTTACGCTCTCTAAAGAATTGCTACCAAAATCTTCGGCCAT
Organism: uncultured Gammaproteobacteria bacterium; assembly: GCA_964455165.1. Classification (GTDB taxonomy): domain Bacteria; phylum Patescibacteriota; class Patescibacteriia; order UBA1558; family GWA2-36-10; genus CALMZN01. The sequence goes on along the minus strand of CAYVXP010000006.1, from coordinate 3,466 downwards.
CATACTAGGGGCACTGACCATATCACGAGATACGACACCCATGTTGCCATAGTAATCAGAACTCATCATCAATTGACCTTGGCTGATATAGTCTTTAAATTCATCGACTGTTTTAAATTTGGCTACCTCAGTAGAAAAATCATTTTTAATATTACTAGTACCATTGCCATTGTTGACTGGCGGATTATTTTGTAACTGTTTGCGGTCTTTCATATAGTTGGTCAAAAAATAAAGACCAACTCCCAAAACTAGTAAAAATAAAACAATCACTAAGGATAAATTCATATTCCCGTAGTGATTGCTAATGTTGCCGATTAATTTATTTTCTTTTTTTGAATTTTTCTTTTTGTTTGTTTTCATATTTTTTGTGATTAGACTTATACTATAGCACAAAAGGCTAGTTACCCCCAAATCTTCTCTGGCGATTACTGTATTCTTCTAAGGCCAAATCAAAATCCTCTGGCTCAAACTCTGGCCACATTTTTTTGGCAAAATATAATTCACTATAAACTGATTGCCAAGTCAAAAAACCAGATAATCTTTGCTCACCAGAAGTACGGATAATGAAATCAGGGTCTATAATATTTTTGGTATATAGATTTTCTTTAATCGTGTCTTCAGTAATATCAGTGACTGGTATTTTGCTGTCTACTATTTTTTTGACAGCTTTAACAATTTCATCACGACCGCCATAGTTAAAACAAATATTCAAGATACCTTTATCAGCCGAGCTAGTAGCTTCTTCGGCTTTGATAATAGCTTTTTGCAAATCTTCAGACAAGCCAAGTCTATCACCTAGTATCTGTAATCTAATCCCCTTTTTTAATAAAAAATCCACTTCTTTTTCTAATAAAATTTTAAATAAAGCAAGTAGATAATTTACCTCATCTTCAGCTCTTTTCCAGTTTTCAGTAGAAAAAGCATATATAGTCATTATTTTTACACCCTTACCCAAAGCATAATCGGCAATCTCTTTGACTTTGTCAAAACCGATCCTATGCCCTTCGAAGGTAGGTAAATTGTGAGCTCGTGCCCAACGGCGATTACCATCAATAATGATACCAATATGCTGTGGTATTAGCTTATTTTCATTTGTCATTTTTTTATTATAGCAAGTTAAGGTTTTTTGGCAAATATAAAAGGGTGTCATGCCGGAGCATAAAGACACCCTTTTGATGAACAATGTAATGAACGAAGCGCGGTCAATTATTTTATCGACCAGCGCTCAAGATAAGATCAGCGACGTGCTCGCTCCAGCCCAAGAAATGAAAAGCCAACAGAAGAGCGATCAGCGAGCTGACCAGGCACATAGTCACGATTTTTTCAGTCTTCGGACTCATGAGCGCCTCCCTTGTTTGCAAAGCAGAGCGAAACCATCAGCAGCGTGACGAGGACTTAGATGATTTTTCTCACCACATCAGGTGTACTCATGTCCCCACACATCGAGAGCGCTAGCAAAAAGATGGCGAACAAAATGATCAACAGCCAGGGAGTCAGGGGCACTTTATTTTTTTTCACCGACATGATTCCGCCTCCTTGTTGATAGCCAATTTAAAGCATAAATTCGCTCACCGGCTATTTTATACCTATCTATAAATTAATGTCAACAAAAAAACACCCTCAGAAGAGGATGTTTTAATTATTTTATTCTTCAGATTTTTCTACTTGACGATTGATCTTGCGACGTCCAGCTTCGGTCAAGGATTGTTTGCGAATACGGACACTATGTGGAGTGATTTCTAAATACTCATCATCATCGATAGTTTCTAGACCTTTTTCCACACTCATGATAGTTGGTGGCACTAGGGCAATAGCTTCGTCTGAGGCTTTACTACGCATATTAGTTAATTGTTTACCTTTAGTTGGATTCACATTCATATCCATGCCTTTGGCGGCATTACCGATGACCATACCCTCATAAACCTCTACACCTGGTCCGATATATAGCACGCCACGCTCTTGGAGGTTAAACAATGAAAAACCCAAAGCTTTGCCAGTGACCATAGAGACCATAGAGCCAACATCGCGTTTTTTGATCTCACCGGTATAAGGTCTGTAGCCAATGACACGAGAACACAAAATACCTTCACCTCTAGTATCAACAATAAATTCCCCTCTATAGCCTAATAAACCACGAGTTGGCATTTCAAAAATCAAGCGTGATTGACTGCCGTGCATTTTCATATCAACTACTATACCTTTACGCTTACCGATTTTTTCAATCACGACACCAGATTTATCTTCTGGTACATCAATAGTTACTTCTTCAAAAGGCTCCATCTTTTGTCCATCTTTTTCTTTGATAATGACTTGTGGCTGAGAAACTTGCATTTCAAAACCTTCACGACGCATATTTTCTATCAAAATAGCGACGTGCAATTCACCGCGACCATACACCTTGTTACTCTCATTGGAAAAATCTATTTTCAAACCGACGTTAATTTCCAATTCTTTTTCTAGACGCTCACGCAATTGTTTGCTAGTGACAAATTTACCTTCACGACCAGCAAAAGGAGAGCTGTTAACCAAAAAATCTAGAGAAATAGTAGGCTCATCGACGGTGATAGCAGGTAGTGCTTCTTGCTCAGCGGTCAAACATAGGGTTTCGCCAATATCAATATCAGCAAATCCAGCGACCATGACAATATCACCAGCTAAAGCCTCTTCAGCTTCTATTCTTTCCAAACCTTTGAAGGTAAAAAGTTTTGTGATGCGACCAGTTTTATTTTCGCCATTTAATTTTTTGAGAACCAAATTACCTTTGGTTTGCAAACGACCTTCATAAATACGACCAATAGCGAGTCGTCCTAAATAATTATCATAACCAAGATTAAAAGGTTGAAAACGCAAAGGCAAATCAACCTCTGCTTTGGCTGGCTGTACTTTTTCCAAAATAATATCAAGCAAAGGCATGATATCTGTAGACTCATCAGTCAGATAGCGCTTGGCAATGCCATTTTTGGCAATAGCATAGACAGTCGTAAAATCTAATTGTTCATCAGTAGCACCAAGATCCATAAACAATTCAAAAACTTGCTCATGAGCGAGATTTGGATTGGCGGCTGGTTTATCGATTTTATTCAAAACCACAATTGGCTTCAAACCAAGCTCTAAAGATTTTTTCAACACAAATCTAGTCTGTGGCATCGGACCTTCTTGAGCATCGACTACCAGCAAGACGCTATCAATAGAACGCAAAACGCGCTCTACCTCTGAACCAAAGTCAGCGTGTCCAGGAGTATCTACTATATTGATCTTAGTGTCCTTATATAATATAGAGGCATTTTTTGAATAAATAGTAATACCACGCTCTTTTTCTAGCGTGTTGGAGTCCATACCCACACTTTCGTCCGACATCATGCCGGTCTGTTTGAGGATGGCATCGGTCAAGGCAGTCTTGCCATGGTCGACGTGAGCGATAATTGCGATGTTTCTGATTTCCATAGGCACATATAATACCAGAAAA
>CAYVXP010000005.1:13602-14428 GCA_964455165.1 uncultured Gammaproteobacteria bacterium | reverse complement strand
AAAGCTAATTCTAAATCAACTAACTCATTTTTCAAATACCAAAATCTAGCCCCTGATAAACTGGAGCCTTTTTCAGCGTCAATCAAGTCTAGCTCTTGACCCAAGGTCATATGATCAAGGGTCATAAAATCAAACTCTGGCATCTCACCAACGGTCCGTAAAATCTTGTTATCTTGATCAGAGGCGCCAATAGGAGTATCTACCCAATTCATATTTGGCACTTGGTATAGTAAGTCAGTGAGCTCATCCTCTACCACCTTGAGATCCATTTCCATGGTATTAATCTCTTCACCTAAAGATTTCATTTCGGCTATTATTTCTGGAGTAGGTTTGGTTTTAGAATTTTTATTTCTAGTATTTCTTTTTTGCTCCAAATCAAGCAACTCAACATTGCGCTGGTCATATAGATGCAAAAGCCTATCCAAATCAATATTCATTCCCCTGCTCTTGATATTGGCTAAGACTTTTTCTTTGTTTTCTTTTATAAACTTTGGATCTAACATAATATTTTATTTAGTCTTTTTTAGGACGCATAGTAGGAAACATGATGACTTCTTTGATATTATCAACGTCACCCAAAATCATCACCAAGCGGTCGATACCAAAACCAAGGCCAGAAGTTGGGGCTAAACCGTATTTCAAGGCTTCCACAAAATCGGCATCAGCCTCAAAGGCCTCATCATCACCCTTGTCTTTCAAGGCCGCTTGTTCTTTGAAGCGTTTTTCTTGATCAAGTGGATCACTCAACTCCGAAAAAGCATTGCACAACTCAGCTCCTTTGACCACCAATTGGAAGCGCTCGACGTAGTTTGGATTGCTTGGCATA
>CAYVXP010000005.1:8675-13592 GCA_964455165.1 uncultured Gammaproteobacteria bacterium | reverse complement strand
GGCCAATGGTGAAAGCTCCAAAGGATGATGAATAATAAAGGTTGGTTGGATAATATTTTTGCGTACAAATTTTTTGTACAGCTCGTCCAAGACCTTACCACGACCCCAATTGTTATCCATGGATAAGCCAGCTTTTTTGCCCAAGGCAATTAACTCTTTGGTGCTAGTTTTTTCTAAATCAATTTTCATTTCTTTTTCTAGAGCCTGTCTAAAATCTAGGACTTTGAAGGGCGGCTTGAAGTTAATCTTGTCCTGACCATTAGTCACGACATAACCTTTGTTAACAGTTTTAACCATTTGGGCATAAAACTTTTCCATCCACTTCATCAGACCTTGATAGTCCTGATATGACCAATAAGCTTCTAGCTGAGTAAACTCTGGATTGTGTTGATGATCAATACCTTCATTGCGAAAACAACGAGCAACTTCAAACACCTTGTCATAGCCACCAATAATCAAACGCTTGAGGTAAAGCTCTGGCGCCACTCGTAAATACATATCCATATCCAAGCTTTTGTGATGAGTGACAAATGGTGTAGCGGCTGCACCACCAGCCACTGACTGCAAGATGGGTGTATCTACTTCGATAAAACCAGCATCCTCAAAATAGCGTCGCGAAAACTTTATCACCTCACTGCGTAATAAAAATATTTTTTTGGTATTAGGATTCGTCAATAAATCAAGATAGCGACGCCTAAATCTAATATCAGTATCTTTCAGGCCATAGTATTCATCAGGTATTGGCAATAAAGATTTACTCAATAATTTAAATTTTTTGACTAATAGAGTTGGCTCTTTGGTCTTGGTCACAAAAGCAGTGCCTACAAACTCCACAATATCGCCAGAGTCTATACCATTTTTAAAAAGCTGGTAACTCTCCTCGCCTAACCTATCTTTTCGTACAAAAGCTTGCAAAGCACCAGTATGATCAGTAAACTGCAAAAAACAAGAACCACCCTGCAAACGAATAGATCGGATACGGCCAGCCATTTTGATGGTTTTATTTGACTTTAACCAAGCCTTATTATTTTTCAAATAATCAGCTGTCGTCACATACTGCTGACTAATACTTGGATAGGTCTCTAAGCCTTTTTCGGCAAATAACCCTAGCTTTCTGACACGTTGTTGCTCTTCGTCATTTATATCGTTTTTCAAGTCCATATTTTCCTGCATAATAATATATTTTATGAAATAATTTTAGCTAAATTAGGCCAAAATAGCAAGGAATTAAGCTTTTTAGGCTACTTTTGGTAAGTCTTTACCCTTATATTTTAATAAATACTTGATAAAACTGGTGATGTGGTTCCTGGCCGAACGGCTCATTATAGACTTTGGTAGATTGTCAGCCGCTGATTGCCTACGATGTAGATGTATGACTTCGGCCTCACCAATATAAGCTACTTTAAAACCATTTTCCCAAAAACGCCTCGACCAATCCAAATCTTCCATGTACATAAAAAATCTTTCATCCAACAAGCCTACTTTGGCTATAGCCGATCGACGCACTATCAGGCAGGCCCCAAATAGAGCTGGGACAAAAAAATTATGACTATGATCAAGATTTTTTAATAAATATTTATCTAACCATGTTTTACCTGACTTCGTCTCGCTGAACATAGTGCGACGATAGATTGGTAAATGCCAATCGGGAAAATCGGTGCAAGAGTATTGGATGCTTTTGTCAGCATTGATCAGGCGTGGGCCAGCCAAGGCTACTGCTTCATTTTTTTCCATGTAGTCAATCATGGTCTCAAAAGCCTTGGTCAAGATAGCCAAATCAGGATTGCAAATCATCACGTATTTGCCAGTAGCCTGCTTAATACCAATATTATTACCATAGGCAAAGCCACCGTTTTTTTGACTCTGGATAAATTTTACTGTCGGAAATTTATTTTTAATAACTGTATCCAAACCATCAAAAGAAGCATTATCAACAACAATAATCTCATGCTCAAAAGGCAATTTTAAATCAAACAAATTTTTTAATAATTCTTTGCTGAGATTTTTTGTCTTATAGTTTAAAATGACTATCGATAAAACCATTTGTTTATACTTTCTAGTTTAACTTGATTGTTGGTCATATTATACTTTCTTTTTTTGTGCATCTTGACATAACATTTACAAAAATCTTTCCAAGCTGACAAACTCTGGCGCTCAAAAATAATCAAATAAACTAATTTTTTAAATTCATACCAAAAAATAAAACGCCAATCATGTAGTAAATCTTTCGCAAAAGAATTTTTGTAAAGCACCCAAATATGATTGCGATAGGACAGCTTGTTGGCTAGACCACGAAAACGTCTATCACTAGATGATTTACGTGAAGTGACTGTCCGATCATGATAAGCCTTGGTCTCAGCCAAGAGCCAATTTTCCCAAGACCATAAACGCAGGCGCCAAGCCAAGTCCACATCTTCTTTGTAGGCAAAAAAATCTTCATCAAAATATTCGTAGTCATCACCCACTGTACGATATTTGACTGACTCCAAAGCTTTGCGTCTATACATCACTACTGCCCCGGACAAACCAAAGACTTCTTGGGTTTCGGTAGCTACATTATCTTGGCCTTGTAGCCAATCAACCATTGAACGCCGACGATCAACTCTAATACCAAAAGAATCAATCTTGTCAGTCATGATGTGATTTTCAAAATCCCAATAAAAAAGTTGGCCAGCAGCGCTAGCAGCTTGTGGATGTTTTTCTAAAAAATCTACGACTACTTGGATGTAATCTTTAGCCAAAACCACATCTTGATTGACTACTAGCACATAGTCAGACTTTGACCACTTGATCAATAGATTGTTACCTTTGGCAAAACCAATGTTTTGTTTTTGGCGAATAATTTTGGCTGGTGGATAATATTCATTGATGATAGATACTGATTTGTCAGCCGAAGCATTATCCAAAACTAATAATTCCCAATTAGTAAAAGTCTGCTCTAATAAGCTATTCAAAAAAGCTGGTAAATATTTTTCACCATTCCAAGTCAAGAGACAAACTGTCACTGATATATTTTTTTCACCCATTTTAGACATAATATTTTGTGTTGATCAGACCCAAGGCTAATAAACCAAGACCCAAAGGATGATTCAGATAAGGAGTAAAAATGTGAATCAAGGCTAGGGCCAAAAATATGGCTATATAAGCGGTAAATTGGGGCTTAGTTTTTATTATAGCATAAGTACCCCTAATAATATAAAACAAGCTATAAACGAAGAATAAGGGCAATAATAGGCCTCCTTTGAGCATAAAATCAAGCCAACCCCACTCAAAAGAAAAGGTCGTCCTCTGCCCAGTGGGATTGAACTCATTTTTGCTCCGCGGATCCTGACTAAAAAAAGTTAACTCTTGGCCAAAGCCATAACCTAATAATGGCTGACCTTGAATAGCGTCTAACATGATAGGCAACAAAATAGTCCTAGTGGCTACTGAGGCTTCCTGAGTATCTACACTACGATTATTAAACAAATTCACTTGATGATACTTGGGGAAATTAAAAAGTAAAACAACTAAGGCGTAGCTTGAGATACCTAATAACAACAAATATTTAATCGCCTTTAATTTATTTTTATTTAATAATACTAACACAAAAATTGCCAGCAATAATCCCAACCACAAACTACGAGAAAGTGAAATATAAAGAGCTGTCGAAAATAAAAGTAAATAAACAAAATTCTTGACGCTTAAATTATTTTTAATAACTTTATCAAAAATAATAGCCCAGGCTACTAATAAATAAATTTGTGACTGAAAAAATATCCTCACAAAACCATTTTCCAGTCTAGTAATCTCACCCGTCCTAGTATCTCTGATCCATTTGTAATAAGCGACTAGATCAAAACTGTTCTGGGTAAATAAATAAAAAGTAACAATAGTTTTGATAGCAATCACTAGAGCACTTGCTAACAAAATTTTGAATATATTTTTTAAAACTGAGTCATCATAATACTCCAACCAAATCGGCAAATATAAAAAATAAAAATAAGCATTGGCATCTAGAAAAATATTACGAGCCGAATGCTTATTTATAAAAGCTAAGACAATAAGCAATGCAATAATTAAAAAATAAGCTATAAAAAATTTAGCTAATGTTTTATTTTTTACTATCTTTAAATTTTTAAAATTCTTGATGTTGAGTGCTAAGAAAAATAAAATAGTAATAATAAACACTAGCCAGCGTAAACTAAAAAAATCATACTGAATACTACGGCCCATACTCCCCCAAAATAACTCCAGTAGAGGTAATAAAATCAAATACTGCCTATCTTTTTGGTAAGCAAAAAATAAAATAATTCCTAAAACTGCTAAAAAAATAATAGCCAAAGGATGATAAATCCAAGATAAAATAGAAAACAACTCCAAGGCTAATAAAATGACTAGCCAATTAAAAATTAATTTAGGATTTTTTGGTCTGAAGATAGAGACCATAAAGAGCGGTTAATAATAAATTGATAGGCAAAACTAAAGCTAAAATAACTAGCTGCCACCAAGGCTGATGTTTAGCAAAATAACGCATCATACTGCGATTAAATATCAATTGTTTGGCGACTGTCGGAGCCTGCTCAAAACTAGCACCACCATAATGAGTGACTGAAAAATCTGGTACAAACTTTATACTCAAACCGTGTTTTTTGGCGCGCTGACAAAAATCAACTTCCTCAAACCACACAAAATATTTTTGATCCAAGAGTCCAATCTTATCAAAGGTACTGCGTCTAATAATCATAGCTGCACCCATGATCTGATCTACTTCCGTCACGGACTGATAGTCAAAATTTGGTATCAAATAATTGGCTAACCACTTTTGCTGTGGCATGATATTTTTCATTTTGAGCAAGATAAGCACTTGTGATCGCCAATCAGGAAAACGCCTTACCGAGGCTTGTACACTGGCATCTCTATTGAGTAACAAAGGTC
>CAYVXP010000005.1:0-8665 GCA_964455165.1 uncultured Gammaproteobacteria bacterium | reverse complement strand
CCAACAATGGCCACCTTGGTATTGGTATTCATGTAGTCTAAACACTTACTAAAAAAATTATCACCAACAACGGTATCGGGATTGAGTAGCATAATAATTTGACCATGAGCTATTTTGATGCCCAGATTGTTAGCATAAGCAAAACCTTTGTTCTCGGCCAAAGCAATGACTCTGACCAAAGGAAATTCCACCATCAGCATTTCTGAAGTGCTATCATGAGAATCATTATCGACTACAATTACTTCTACCTCTTCACTGTTGGCTTGTTTGTAAATACTACGCAAACATTCTTCTAATAATTTGCGTACTCGCCAATTGACTATAATAACAGATATTTTTGGATTCATATTTAGCTTAATTTTTTATTTATCAAATCTAACATTTTTTCTACTGTATTGTACCAAGAATATTTTTTAGCAAATTCTTGTCTGGTTTGCACTTGAAGATCTGAATTATTTTTTAACTCTTGGTTGACTAGCTGATTAAACTCTTCATAGCCAGTAGCCACTTTTATAATCTCATTCATATTCTCGGTACCAACATTTTCAGTAGAAACAACTGGTTTACCACAAGCCAGATACTCGTAGACCTTCATGGGATTGGTGCTGACACTAAAATCAGTAGCACGATGTGGGACGATGCCAATATCAAATTGCTGGATATACATCGGAGCTTCTTCGTAAGATTTGTAACCCAGAAAATAAATATTTTTATAATTTTTTAATTCTTTTTTTTGCAAAGACTGCTCGTCCCAAATAGGGCCAACTAAAACTATCGATTTGTCTGGATTTTTTTCGGCTAGATAATGCACTAAATCTAAATCTACTTTTTCTTGGATAATACCAATGTAGCCTATGATTGGTTTTTTGACATCAGCAATATCGCGATTGATCAAAGAATACTGCTTATTATAATGAATAAAATCTACACCATTTGATACCCAATGCACATTAGGCTGATCTTCAAAAAAATTCAATAAATTTTTAGACACAGTATAAATAATATCCGCTTCATTTTTAACCAGCTCGTAGGCTTTTTTCAGGCGACCCTGCACCTTGGTATAAGAAGAGTGAGCCGACCAATTATCGACAGCATCAAAAACAATAAGTTTGGAACCAAACTTTTGCCAATAAGGAGCAATAAAAGGATTGAATGACCATAAAACTAAATCACCAAAATTTAATTTTAAAGCAACTTTCATAATATTTTTGACCGTCATCAAGGGTGAAAAAACAAAATTGATATCCGAATAAACATAAAGTTTTTCTGAAATTTTTGAAACCTTGAAAGTAGCCGAGCGCTTTACGACTGTAGCATTCTTTTTATTAACAAAAATATCTTTTTTTAAAATTCTCAGCGCCCTCTTCCAAGTCAGTGGTAAATAATCGACATAAAGTACCTTATTGATTTCTGGTTTATTCAACAATTCTTTGAGCACATGATAATTGCGATTTGACACTCCTCTATCCCATTCCGAATAATTGGACATGCCAAACATGATTACATCGTATTGACTCATATTATTAATTTAAAATATTGGCTAATAATTTAATATTATCTTTGGCGACTTGCTTAAAATATTCACTACGCAAATAAGCTTGCTGACCAAAAGCTAAACTTTTTTGTTCGTCACTGATAAAATCTTTCAAAGCCTGAGCGATGCTGACTTCATCATCGGCATAAAACACATCACCCTGCCCAGTAAAAACCTCTTGCACTCCACCACTAGGACCAGCAATGATCGGTAGATGAAATGAAGCAGCCTCCAAAAAGACAATACCAAAACCCTCAACATCAGCACCATGTGATTGATTAGCCAGTACAAATACATCAGCTAATTGATAAAAAGATGGCAAATCTTCATCAGACACTTTACCAAGCAAAAAAACTTTATCTTCTAGCTTAGCTTCTTTAATCTGTTGTTCTAAGGAATTTTTTTCTGGACCGTCACCAATAATCAAATATTTAAACTTCGAATCTTTTAATTGCTCCAAGGCCTTAATAACCACAGCGTGTCCTTTGCGAGCTACTAAACGTCCGACTGTCAAAATAACTTTTTCGTTAATGATATTATATTTTTGCTTTAAAATATTTATTTTTTCAACACTGACTTTTTCTTGACTCATACTAGTACTAGGATAGATCACACTAATCTTATTGGCTGGTACAAAATCTTTTATCAGACTAGCTGTATAATTTGTATTACAAATAATTTGCTTAGCTTCTCCTAAAATTTTCTTGGTCCACGAGGCTTTGTGTTGCAAGGCTAAATTGATATCCAAGCCATGCAAGGAAACAACATAAGGAATACCAAATATTTTTTTGATAAAATAAGCAACCGAGCCAAGAGGCAAAATATTGGGTGTAAAAATTATTTCTATTTTATTTTTTTTCACTACCCGTATCACTGGCCACAAACCACCAAGCCAATGTGGCCAGATATAAGAACTTAATAATCTTGCCTGCATGTTATTGTCGCTGGTTTTCACATCTTGGCAATCGGTCAAAACAATATATTTGTCGGCTGGAAAATTTTTGAATAAATTATAACAATAAGTGGCCACACCACCAGCAAAAGGATAATATTCATGAGTAAGTAATAAAACTTTTTTCATCTTAACTTTTCTTCAAAGAGGCTTTGAGATAACGATAATCCTCTATTCCTAAATTTTTAAATAAAACTAATAAAATAAAATACACAACAAAACCAAAAATAATATCTAGCCAAATATTTAAAAAATTAGATAACAAGCTGACTGCCACAGCCATCAATAAAGCAGCTATTATAGCCTTGGCAATTGGCCACCAATTTTTCAAACTAATAATAGTCACTTTATAAACAGCTATTAAGTTTAAGCAAAATAAAACTACCGTACTAATACTAGAAGCCAGACTTGCGCCCCAAGCTTCCCAGCGAGGAATAAATATGAAATTGAGAATAATATTGAGCAACATGACTAGGCCCAAATTCCATGTATTGGTCCGCTGTCGATCAGTGGCATTCAAAAAATATGACAAGGCAAAATTAATAAATAAAAAAGGTAAACTAAGGACCAAAATTTGCAAAGGTGCTACCGAATTAGCATAACTACTACTATACAAGCTTTTTACAATGAAAGGCGCCAAGCTAATAATACCAGCGGTAATTGGTAATGAAATATAAGCCAAATAATTAATAGCTTTTAATAAAGTTTTTTCTAATTGCGCCTTGTCATTTTGCCAATAATTAGCAAAGGCTGGATAAAGAGCGGCTACAAAAGCCAGTGGTATAAATTGAAAAGCAAAAGTAACTTTGTAAGCTACACTATAAATACCTAAACTAGCTGAGCCATGTAGATATTCTAAAATCAAACCATCAATATAAGCATAAATCTTAGCAAATACTGCTGACAAGGCAAAAGGCCAAGCAATCACAAAAATACTAGTGGCTAATTTTTTATCAAAATACCAAGTCAATTTTAGTTTGTATTTTTTATTCAGTAAAATAAAAGAATATAAAAAATTAAATAGACTAGCAAATAAAATTACTAAAATAAAATATAAAGCATTTTTAGAAAATTGCATCAGCGATAAGCCAAGTGCCAAAATAATCAGCTGAAAAATAATCGTACCAATGGATTCGTAGCGTAAATTTTGTTGGCCACGAATAAAACCATAAAATAATAAAGTAAAACTATCAATAATCACTATCAAGGCAGTAAAATATATGAGCGGTCGCACTGGATTATTGGCATACAGTATAATATCACCAATGATAATAGCGAGTCCTGTCAGGATACTCAAAATTATTTTTAGAGAAAAAATCTGTCTAAAAAGCTTTTCTTGGTCAATCACCTGACGGGCAGTCTCACGAATCAATACTGATGATAAACCCAGGTCAGCAATGACTGAAAGCATCAGGGCAAAATTTATAGATAATTGATATTGACCGTAATTAGTGGGCTCTAAAAAACGAGCTAAAATAATAAAATAAGCAAAAGAAAAAAGCTTCTGAACAGTCAAAGCAATCAAATACCAACTAGTGTTGGAGGTTATTTTTTGGGCATTATCCATGTGCTAATTATAACAAATAAGAGGTGCTTTGAAAATAGCTATAATAAGCAAAAACCCCAGAAAAATAAGGGGTTTTTGAATAAATAGTATAATTTTTTAACGCTTGCTCCATATTTCGACTACGCTCACCATGTCGCAAACTAACGTTTGCTCCATTGTGGGGCGCGGCGAGCTTTTTTCAAGCCTGGTTTTTTTCTTTCTTTGATACGAGAATCACGAGTGAGTAATCCTTCTTTTCTCAAAGCCGCGCGATAGTTTTCATCCATCTTTAGCAAGGCTTTGGCAATGCCGTGCTTGATAGCATCGACTTGACCCTTGATACCACCGCCTTTGACCATGATAGAAATATTTATTTTATCATGACCAGTGACCTTCAATGGGGACAAAATATTTTGCTGCCATTCAAAATATGGTAAATATATTTTATAATCTTTTTTGTTGATAGTGATCACAATATCATTGCCTTTTTCTGCTAAAATTCTCACTCTAGCAATAGCTGATTTACGGCGACCAATAGAAAATACAATAGATTTTGACTTGATTTCTTCTGTCATAATATTATTTGATAATTAGGCGCTTAAGCATTCTAGGTCGCAATCTGTTTTTTGGTAACATGTTGTGCAAAACCTGAATAAAAGCCTTGGCAGGATCCTTGGACATCATATCTTTGAGCCTGGTGGTTTTCAAATTACCTGGATATTGGCTATGACGATAATAAAGTTTGTCGTTTAGCTTGTTGCCGGTAAATTTAATAGCACTGATATTAGTAATTTCTACTATATCACCACTTTCCTGATTGGCTACATAATCTACATTGTGCTTGCCCATGAGGATTTTGGCAACCTGTGAAGCTAGGCGTCCTGCTACTTTGCCTGTAGCGTCAATATTGTGAACTTTTCTTTCCATATTTTTATACTAATTCAATCTGAGCAAGTAAGGCTCCATCTCCTGATCTAGGAGAAATCTTAATAATACGGCAATATCCGCCTTTGCGATCCTTGTATTTAGGACCCAAAACATCCAAAACTTTTTGGACAGCTTTTTTATCAGGCAAAATACCACTCAAAATCTGCTTGTTATGAATTGATTTGACTTTACCTCTAGTGATCAGACGCTCCACAAAAGGACGCACAGCTTTGGCTTTGGCTTCGGTAGTGATGACTTTTTCGTACAAAATAATAGAAGTAGCCAAGTTTTCTAACAAAGCTTTGCGTACAGAACTGGTTCTGCTCAATTTAGTAATGTTTTTTCGGTGTCTCATGTTTTTGATTACTTACTCTTTTTCTTGGTAGTTTTTTTCTTAGGTTGTTCTTCTTCTGATTCTGATTCATCAACATCTGAATCCTCGCTGACTACTGGAGCAGACTCATTGTTTACCAAGTATCCAAAGTGATCACGCAAGATCACACTGGCTTGGGACACAGCCTCACGAGCATCCATAGTACCATCAGTCAATACATCCATGATTAGTTTTTCGTAATTGGTCATTTCGCCAACACGGACGTATTCAATATTAAAGCCGACATTCATGGCTGGTGAAAAATTGGCATCAATAGCTACTGTGCCAATCGGTAATTTTACTTTTTCGTCATTTTGCTCAACTGCTACATAGCCGATGCCTCGCTCCACGGTAATTTCCATGTTTAGCTTGGCTGACTTGTCAGTCATGGTAGCAATGATCAAATCTTCGTTCATAATCTCGACATCAGCATTTTTTTTGATGTCTTTGGCAGTCACTACTTTTTCACCCTTAGCTTCAATATTTAATACAACTGGTTCGTCGCTAAATAACTTTAGTCTCAATTTCTTTAAATTCAACATGATTTCTACCAAATCTTCTTTGACGTGAGTGACGGTGTCAAATTCATGTTGGACACTCTCTATCTTAAAAGAGGTAACAGCAGCACCAGGTAATGAAGATAACATTACTCGACGCAAAGCATTACCAACGGTAACGCCATAGCCTGGATAGCAAGGCTCGATAATCACTTGGTAATGATTATTTTTCTTATCGATGACGCTAATTTCTTCTGGTAAGCTAATCTTATTCATGTTTTTATAAATAAATTTTTATTTCTAAAGTAATTGTTTTATTAACGTGAATAAAAGTCCACGATCAAACTGGTAGAGATATTCTTTGGTAAATCGTTGGCATTTGGCTGACTATTGACGGTCACGGCCAATGTTTTCTTATCTAGAGACAACCAACCGGCAGTTTCTACTTTTTCAAGTTTTTCTGAAAGTGTCTTCCAGTAACCTTTACCTAGTTTATTATCTTTGACTTTGATGATTTCACCTGGCTTGACTGTAAATGAAGGAATATTCACTTTGACTCCATTGACAGTAAAGTGACCATGGCTGACTAGCTGTCTAGCCAAACGTCTGGTTGGAGCCAGTCCAGCTCTAAATATAGCATTGTCCAAACGGCTCTCTAACAAAACCAACAAGTTGTGGTTGACATCACCGGTCATTTTTTGAGCACGATTGAAAGTCAAAACAAATTGTTTTTCCAATAAACCATAAATGGCTTTGGCTTTTTGCTTTTCTAATAACTGCTTGCCATATTCACTGACCTTTTTGAATGATTTCTTTGGTCCGTGTACGCCAGATGGATAATTCCTCTTGGTCAATGGTGATTTCTGTGTATCAGCAACGTTTTCACCAAAGCGGCGGCTAGCTTTATGTCTCGGTTTTAAATTTCTTCCCATATCTTTTTAAACACGTCTAGGTTTCTTAGGACGGCAACCATTGTGTGGAATTGGCGTCATATCTTTGATAGATGATACATTGATACCACTGCTATGTAATGAGCGGATAGCAGCTTCACGACCAGCACCGACACCTTTGACAAAAACTTCTACATCAGTCAAACCAAAATCCTTGGTTTTCTCGACAGCGTTTCTGACAATAATACCAGCGGCATAAGGAGTGGATTTCTTGGCGCCTTTGAAACCATTGGCACCAGCAGAAGACCAAGCCAAGACATTGCCCTGCTGATCAGTCAAAGTGATGATAGTATTGTTGTAGGTAGCCTGAATATGGGCTTGACCCTTTTTTACAACTTTCTTTACCTTTTTTTTAGATTTTACAGCTTTCATATTTTATAATTAGGTCTTTTGAGCGGCTGAAACACGACCAGAACCCATAGTCACACGTTTGTTACCTCGGATGGTACGGTTGTTTGATTTAGTACGTTGACCGCGGACTGGCAAACCTTTGGTGTGTCTAGTGCCACGATAACATTTAATTTCTTTCAAACGCTTGATGTTGGTCATTTTCTCACGACGCAACTCACCTTCGACGCGATAATCTTTTTCAATCACCTGTCTCAAAGTGTTGACCTGCTCTTCGGATAAAGCTTTTACCCGAATATTTGGATCAATCTTCAACATTTTTAAAATTTTGTTGGAAGACGCTAAACCAATACCGTAGACGGAGGTCAGAGCGATTTCTATTCTTTTTTCGTTTGGAAGGTTTACTCCCGAAATTCTTGCCATCTTATTAATTGATTAATAGGTTAATTGGTTAATAGAATAATTGATTAGTAGATTAATAAATTGGTAATAGCGATTTATTCAATTAATCTATTATACTATTATTCTATTATTTTTATCCCTGTCTTTGTTTATGCTTGGGATTCTTACAAATACAAACTACCCGACCATCACGGCGGATAACTTTACAATCTTTACAAATTTTTTTTACTGAAGCTCGGACTTTCATCCTAATATTTTATTATTTTATTAAAAACTTTTACTATAAATTTATTGGCGATAAGTGATACGTCCTTTGGTCAAATCATAAGGACTCATCTCAACTACAACCTTGTCACCAGGTAATATTTTGATTTTAAACATTCTCATTTTCCCCGAAAGATGAGCCAATATTTCATGGCCATTTTCGAGAGTGACTTTGAAGTTGGCATTGGGCAACAACTCGTTAACCTCACCGACAACTTCTATAAAACCTTTTTTACTAACTCTAGCTTCTGACATTTAATGAAAAAAGAAAATTTCCCTACCTTGATGGCAAGGTGTTGTTTCTTTAAAGTTTATAAAACTTATATTAATAATTACTTTAATAAACGCACGTATATTATACAGATTTTTTTCAATTTGTCAATAATAATATGCCATAAGCTGAATATAATCAAGCTCCCCTTATGGAAATGGCTTATTTTAGGCTAATATTAGCCCAGTTTAGAAATTTACTATAGCTTTATATGGCTAATATTTACGAGCTAATGACAGACAATTTTAGTACTAGTAAGGGTCAAATAAATGAATTTCTAACTGGGTTAGCCAAAAATTAAGAAATAAACTGCACTTCTTCGTGTAGCTGGATGCCATACTTATCCCGAATCTGCTGCTTGATAAAACTGATTAGCATGATTACTTGCTCGGCTGTGGCGTTATTGACGTTTATAATGTAGTTGGCGTGCTTGGCTGAAACCTGCACCCCACCAATAGTATGGCCCTTGAGACCAGCTTG
The DNA here is from genome assembly GCA_964455165.1 of uncultured Gammaproteobacteria bacterium. Taxonomy (GTDB): domain Bacteria; phylum Patescibacteriota; class Patescibacteriia; order UBA1558; family GWA2-36-10; genus CALMZN01. The sequence continues at coordinate 121 of CAYVXP010000005.1, read as the reverse complement.
CTCTATCAAATAAGATGTAGGTATTTTCTGATGCTTGGCAAAGCGCTCAATATCCAATCCTCGTTGTTTCAAATCCTCTATATTCACCTCTTTAAACTCTATGTTCTTGAAAATACAGCCA
>CAYVXP010000004.1:0-17802 GCA_964455165.1 uncultured Gammaproteobacteria bacterium | reverse complement strand
ACTTGGACTACTTTTGCAGATGGTACATCTACGGCTACATCTGCCACAGTCACTAGTCTTACAAATAATCTTAGTTATAATTTTCGAGTTTCTGCTACCAACTCAGTTGGCACAGGAGCAGTATCAGCTACGGCTACTGCTACACCTGCTTTGAATGCTCCTTCGGCACCTCAGAGTCTGACGGCCAGTGCGGGTAATGCTCAAATGACATTATCTTGGTCAGCTCCAGCTAGTAATGGAGGAGCATCTATTACTGATTATGTAGTGGAATACAAACTAGCGACAGAGCCAACAACTTGGACTACTTTTGCAGATGGTACATCTACGGCTACATCAGCCGTGGTTGATGCATTGGCGAATGGTAGTAGTTATAATTTTCGAGTTTCTGCTACCAACTCAGTTGGCACAGGAGTAGTATCAGCTACGGCTACTGCTACACCTATTAATGCTACACTAACTGATGATTTTACTGGTACTATTATTGATACTGATAAGTGGACAGAAGTTGATGGAGGTGGTAGTCCTGGAAATGTTACTCAAAATGGTGCACTAAGTATCGCGACTGGTATACATAGTTGGGGTACTCAAGATGGAATAAAAACTGTCAACACTTATGACCGTACCAATGGCGATGTCAGTATGGAATTTTCAGTCAGTCGTACGGCTTGTGGCACTGGAGTAGGTGTGGCAGCTGGATATGGGGATTTTGAACTTACTTCTAGCCCCACCGCCTCATATATTTTTCTTGCAAACTCTACAAACTGGGAAATATACTATTGGGTCAATGGTACAAATCAGGTTGGTTCACCACAAGCAGTATCTGGTATCACTTCTTGTACCAATGGTGTAGCGACAACTTTTAAAATTGTAGCTCTTCAAGCCGGTGGTGCAAAGGTATACGTTAATGGTTCTGATATCGCAAGTGCAACTTTGACTGGGGGTACTTTTACCGACAAGCCATTTTGGATTGGTAGTGGAACTACAGCAGGAGGAACATCAACTTATGATGATGTAATTATTATAGAGCCAGTTACTGGTCCTTTTGCTCCTACTACATTAGCAGCTACTCCTGGTTCTAGTCAGGTAGCTTTGACCTGGGCTTCTGGTGGTGACAATGGTGCTGCGATTACTGATTATGTTGTGGAGTATAAATTAAGTACGGCTGGGTCTTGGTCTACTTTTTCTGATGGTGTATCAAATACTGCCTCGGCCACAGTTACGGGTTTGAGTAATGGTTTTTCTTATAATTTTAGAGTTTTTGCAGTTAATGCTAATGGCACCAGTGCAGCTTCAGCTACAGCTACAGCCAGGCCGGTTTCAGCTACACCTACTGCACCAACGGCTAGCTCGGTAGCTATTACTGGTACGGCCTCATTGGATGAGCTGGTAAGCGGAACTTATACTTTCAATGATGTAAATGGAGATAGTGAGGCAACTTCACTATATCGATGGCTGAGAGCTGATACAGCTGGTGGCACATATGCGGCTATTGGTGGTGCCACTAGTGTGAATTATACAATTACATCTTCTGATTTAAATAAATATTTAAAATTTGAGGTAACACCTGTTGCCAATGCTAGTCCAACTACTGGAGATGCTGTTTTGAGTGTTGCTTCTTCTCAGGTGAATGAAGTTGATTATGTGAATCAAATACTTTCTACTGGCCAAAGTTTATCTGTAGGCGTAGCTTCTTCGCCAGCCTTAAGTACTAGTCAGCCATATAGTAATTTGATGTTGTCTGGTGGAAATGGTGGCTTGGGGGCCGGTGGTAGTTTTATACCATTAGTTGAGGCTTCAGTAGAAACAATGAGTAGCGCTATGGCTAATACTATTACTGCCAATGATACTGGTAATGATTTTGATGTAGCAGTTTCGTTACATGGTGTCAGTGGCTATACCTATGCACAGCTCAAAAAAGGTACTGGACCATATAATACTGGTATGACACAGGTGACCAATGCTAAGACTGCAGCAACAGGTCTGGGTAGAACTTCTAGAGTAATTGGTGTCACCACTATCCATGGTGAAACAGATAATTATAATAATGTTACGGGGGCTACTTATCAAGGCTATCTAGAGGAGTGGCAAGCTAATTATGAGACTGATGTCAAAGCTATTACTGGTCAGGCTGGAACCATACCATTATTTTTGTGTCAGATGAGTTCATTTATGTCTTCGTATGCCAATGATGCTACTTCGGAAATTCCTATTTATCAATTAAAAGCCGCTGAAGATAATCCAGGTGATATTGTTTTAGTTACACCAAAGTATTTTTTCAATTATTCCGATCGTCATCATTTGACTGCCGCTAGCTCACGCTGGTTGGGGGAATATTATGGCAAGGTTATAAAAAAAGTCAGTGTTGATCATGAGGCTTGGCAGCCACTTTCTCCTGATACTGTTGTACGTAGTGCCAATATTATTTATGCTAATTTTCATGTGCCGGCTGGAGTTTTGGCCTTTGATACAACTTTGGTTAGCGCTCGTACTAATTATGGCTTTGAATATTATGATAGTACTGCTTCAGCTACTATTAGCTCGGTAGAAATTTTAGATGCTGATACGGTCAAAGTTACTTTATCAGGCACACCAACTGGCGCTAATCAGCGTTTGCGTTATGCCTATACTGGCGTGCCAGGTACAAATACTGGTGCTCAAAATGCTGGTAGTGCCGCTGGTAATCTCAGGGATACAGACCCATATCCATCTTTGTACGGTAATACTCTGTATAACTGGGCTGTGCATTTTGACAAAGCTATTACTGCTGATGCCACTGCTCCAACTATTTTGAGCGTTTCTTCTAATAAAGCCGATGGCTCATATACTACTGGTGAAGTGATTGATATTGATTTAACATTTTCTGAAGCAGTGACCACTAGTGGAAATGTAACAGTGACCCTGGAAACTGGTGATACTGATAGGACCTGTACTTTTAGTTTAGCTACGGCGGCTGGCACGGCTACTTGTAACTATACGGTGCAAGCAGGGGATACTAGTGCTGATCTAACTGTTTCTTCGATATCAGGTACTATAAATGATGAGATGAGTAATCTCATGGTCAATATGGTACCTACTACTAATTTAGCAGCCAATAAAGCCCTAGTGATTGACACTGGCTCTGCCACCATCACCTCAGTGCTTGCTACTCCAGCAGACACTTCAGCTAGTATCACTTGGACCACAGGAGAGGCAGCCTCTAGTATCGTAGACTATGGCTTCTCTACTAGCTATGCTACTTCTACTACAGAGACTCATACTTCCCCTCGTGTCACTTCTCATACTGTAAACCTATCTAACCTCATCTCTTGCTCTACCTATCACTTTAGAGTTCGTTCTCGTGATCACGCTTCTAATCATGCCACAGGTACAGACAATGAATTCACTACCACAGGTTGTGCTGGTGATGCTCCAGTCATTGATACTGTCTCAGACACTGTGGCTACTTCAACTGGTGCCATAGTTACTCTAGACACAGGTACAGCTAATATGGAAATGGATATCCCAGCAGGCTTTGATGAAGATGGTGCTTCTGACGTTGAATTCCAGGCTAACCAACTCAATGCCACCACTCTAATTACTAGCCTAGGTACTCCAACTAACCTAGACGTCATAGGTGATCACACCTATGACCTTTCAGCCTACGTAGATGTCAGTACACCACTTACAACCTTTGACCAACCCTTAACTTTAAGTATCACATATACAGATGAAGAAATTAGTGGTATGGATGAAAGCTCATTAGTTATGTACTTTTGGAATGGTACTGCTTGGGAAGCCTTGAGTACTTGTACAGTCAACGCTCCAACTAACACTATCTCTTGTACTACTACTCACTTTACTACTTTTGGTCTCTTTGCCGCTGCTACTGTTACTCCTGCACCAGTAGTATCAGGTGGAGGAGGACACACCAAGGTAATCTCATCAGATGGAGTAGGCAAGCAAGATATTCATTTTCAAATGAATGAAACCAAAGGTGGTCTAGTACTAGACTCCAAAGGTCTCAATCTACTAATGTATATTAACTCGCAGTTAAACTTTACTTTAAATAATTTAACAGGCACTCTAAAGATTATTGACCTAGATATACCAAGTGCTCAAGCTAAAATACAATTTGCTAATTCCATTCTTACTCTCAGACCAAATCAATTTGTCCTTCTAGACTTAAACCAAGATGGTATCTATGATCTTAACCTTAACTTCAATACCTTACTTAACAATCGCCTAGATCTCACTATCTCTAGTACTCAAGAAAACTCTCTAGTCAAAGAAAACAACAAGGCCACTGTCTACTTACTAGCTAATGGTCTAAGACACCCTATCCCAACTGAAAAAGTGTTCTTAAGCTACAAGTTCAAATGGTCAGATATCAAGAAATATGACAGTCTAGATCAATATCCTAGCAAAGGAAACTTAGATTATATCCAAAATGCTCCAACAACTAATTCATTGGTCAAAGAAAAGAACAGTTCTAAAGTCTATCTACTAGACAATGGTACCAAGAGACATATTCCTACAGCTGAAGTCTTTAACTCTCTAGCTTACTCCTGGAGCTCAATAGTAGAAGTAGATAGTCTAAACAACTATCCGACAGGTCCAGACATGGCTAAAGTTACTACTATTACCAATACCACCAAACAACTATTTAGCCGTATCCTTAAACTAGGTTCAACTGGTACAGATGTCAGACAACTACAAACTATTCTTTCCCAAGACAAGACAATCTACCCAGAAGGAAAGGTCACCGGTATCTATGGTTCACTTACTAAACAAGCTGTCCAGAGATTCCAGATGAAATACCAGATAGTAAAGTCAGCCAAAGATACAGGCTATGGTCTAGTAGGACCTAGTACTAGAGCGAAGCTGAATGAGATGTAGATAATTTATATAAAAAAACACTCGATATTATCGGGTGTTTTTTTAGTTGACTACGAAGCACAATGGAATTATACTTAGTTTTATAAAATTTCAAATTATAAAGGTGGTAGATATGGAAAAATCAACAATATCAATTGATAAAAATAAATGCATAGTTTGTGGCTTGTGTTCCCAATTATATCCGGAAATATTTGAGTTTGATAATAACAATGAAATTAAGGTCATAGGTTCAAGTACCAAAGCTTCTAAGGAGATAGAAGAGAGCTGTCCATCAGGGGCCATTACTGTCAACCAGGACAATATTACTTAGTGCAATATTAGGCTAATTCTTGACATATTTCTTTTTTTACTTTATAATATTTACATCAATTTATTAATTAGCACCGTAGACAGTGGGTTTTTGGCTAATATTAGCCAAGATTAAACATCCTACCGAGGTAATACCAAGTAATATTTGCTTGGAAAAATCTGTCTGCGGCTATTCGCAGATTTTTTAATATAAAAATATGCCAAAAAGTAAGGAACAAAAAAACGAGCAAATCAAGAGAATCCAAGAAAAATTGGAATCTAGTAAAGGTGTTGTTTTTAGCACTGATCAAGGTTTGAAGGTCAAAGAAGTTGATGTTTTACGCAATGAGCTTCGCCAAAATAACGCTGAATACTTGGTAGCCAAAAAAACATTGTTAAGAAAAGCTACGGCTAATGTTTTAGCAGAAGGGGATTTGGATAATTTATCTGGTTCAGTCGGCGTTGCTTTCTCCTATGGAGATGAAGTCACAGCTGCCAAGATTTTGAATAAATTTGCCAAAGATCACAAAGCTATGACTTTGAGTGGCGGTATTTTGGAAAATAAGTACATTGTGACTGAGATGGTCAATAGATTGGCTGCTCTACCAAGTAGAGAACAGTTATTATCTAAGTTAGTTGGTACCTTGAACAGTCCGATGACTGGCTTTGTCAACGTCTTGAGTGGCAATACTCGTAAATTAGTTTACGCTTTGAATGCTATCAAAGAAAAGAAATCACAAATTTAAATTATTTAAATAATTAAGAAAGTAAAAAATATGTCAGAAGAAAAAAAAGAAGTAGTTGTGCCTGCTAAATTCAAAGGCATTGTCGAAGAAGTAGAGAAAATGTCCGTTTTGGACTTAGCTGAATTGGTTTCCATTTTGGAAGACAAATTTGGTGTATCAGCTGCCGCCCCAATGATGATGGGTGCCGCCGCCGCTGCTCCAGCCGCCGCTGCCGAAGAAAAAACTTCATTCACTGTCGAGTTGACAGGTGCTGGTGCCAACAAGATTGGTGTCATCAAAGTTGTACGTGAGATCACCCAATTAGGTTTGAAGGAAGCCAAAGATTTAGTTGATGGCGCTCCTAAAGCCGTAAAAGAAGGTGTCAACAAAGAAGAAGCCGAGGCTATCAAAGCTAAATTAGTTGAAGCTGGTGCTACTGTCACTTTGAAATAATTTTTTTCAAAAATAAAATACCCCCTCTGTCCTACGGACATCTCCCCCTTATTAAGGGGGAGAAAAAGAGGGGGTATTTTTTATTGCTCTACGGCTAGTAAATATAGATGTTGGCCATTGAGTAGGTAGATGGCTTTTTCTTCTGGGTCTATAGCCAGATCGCGTAGATCATCAAAAGAGTTGGAGGTATACTGATTTTTTATTGAGCCATCTTTAGAGAAAATAATTATTCTTTTATGTTGTGGATCCAGGACATAAAGATATTTGGCATCTTTGAATGTCTGGACACTGCTTTTGGCACCAATGATAGGTCGAGGCACATGGTAGTTAAAAACATCTTTATTACCTTTAGTCAGTTTGATGATCTCACCGTTATTTTGAGTAAAATATACACTACCATCAATTGCAAAAGAGCTAGCTTCATTTATTTTTTTTCTTTCTTTTATCCAAGGCGTAGGGTTGCCAAAGGCAGATCCTTGCTCTGGATATTTGTATATTTGGCTAGTGCCATTGTCTAGGGCGTATAGATTGTTACCATAGATATTTAGCTCCACTATGCTGGATTTTTCTTCGGGTTTTTTGAGGTCCAAGTTGGTTATTTTTTTATCCGCAATACTATAGATAGCGTGTGAGTCAGTTTTACTGAGTAATAATTGCTCTTTATTTGGCCAATCGCTGAGTAATACTCCATCACCAAAGTCTGCCAAAGCTATAATTTCTTTGTTGTCATAAGCATAAAGTTTGTCCTGACCAAGGATATAAAATTTACCATTTTTTTGGACTATCTGACGGGGCGCTAGAATACTAGCTAGGTTAGCCAATTCTAAGGGATTGGGTACCTCATAAATATGGCGTACTTTATTTAGCTCGCGCGTAGTTTTTTCACGTATGCTATTTATTTCACTTTGCTGTTCTGGCTTGGCAGCTTGAAAGTCGTCTAGAGATTTTTCTATATCCATGAGGATTTGTTCGGCAGCAATTTCGTCATTATAAATCAGCTTAGCATCAGCCTCAGCAAATTTAGCGCTAATACCTTGGATGATTTGCTGGTAGACTTGATCTTTTTTTTCAACAGATTTTTTTTGGGTGAGGTAGACGGTGCCTTGTATGAAAAGTAATAAAGTCATCACTAAACCAATGACAGAGATTTTTTTTACTTTATTTAAATTTCGCCACCAATTATAGCGGGTATATAGCTGAGATTTTACTTGGCTAATAGCTTCGTCTTCTTTGTTTTGTCGATATTTTTTGGAAAATAAAAATAAAATAGCTTTTTTTATTTCCAAAAATATAAATTTGATAGTTTTGTAGACCAAAACAAAATAGTAGCCAGCTAAAATAAAAAATTTAACTATTCTACGAATTGGTGTTATTTTTTTGGCAACTCTGAGGTCAATTACTGTCTTGGTACGAGCTGGCGCTCCTACAGACTTACTGGTAGCTTGTATGATATCACTTTTAGTATTTTCGGATTGTTCGGCTATCGGCATGATTTCATCGGCTCTCAGTTCATGATCGGAGTCAGTAGAATTTTTGATGATCAGAGAGTTGAAAGTGACAAAGTCCGGTACGGTTTGTAATAATAATTGTATTTTAGTAGCGGCACTTTGTGGCGTGTATTTTTTTACTAGCTGGCGGATTTTTTCTTTGGCTAGGTAGTCAAGGAGTGAGCTAGTCGAGACAATCAAAGAATCACCTTCTTCTAAATTACCATTGATTGTTTCGGAAAATACTTTGGCCGGATTAATATGTTCATTTTTGGCAGCGACTTGCTCTAGACGATTATGACTGATGAGCCAAGCCTCCATATGTCCAATATTGGTGAAGCAAACGCTATTGGCTTGTATGATGCCAAAAGCCATGTCTAGTGTTTGTAGCCAATTACGCATGCGGCTACGAGCATTGAGGTCAGGCAGTATTTCGTTTACTTTTTTTATAATATCTTCTAGTAGGGAGTTGGGGTCAGTATTCTTTGAGGATAAAAAAAGAGTTGAACATAGATTGATCAGCTCATCAATGAGTATTTGCTGGTCGAAACGTTCAGTTTTTGGTAATTCTAAGACTACAAAAAGTTGACCACAATTTGTCTTTTCACTGAGGTAATTTTCGGAATAGGCGCGTGCAGCCAAGGAGTCGTAGCGTAAAATCTTTTGAACTTTAAAATCAGCCATTTTACAATTATTTCAATTAATATTATACTATATTTGCTTCGATTAGTAAATTTATGTTGGAACAAATTTTTGGCTCAGAAACACGCACTAAAATATTAAAATTTTTCTGTATCAATGCGCAGGAGAAGTTTTTTATTCGGGAGCTTTCTCGTCGTCTAGATTTGCAGCTTAATTCTATTCGTCGTGAGCTAGACAATCTAGAGGCTTTCGGTTTCTTGAGATCAATCGAAGAAAACGGCAAGAAATTTTATGAAGTAAATCAAGATTTTCCTTTATTTTTGGAAATAAAGAATCTAGTACTCAAAGCCATTAGTATTGACGATATGTTCTTTGCTGATAAAATGTCCAAGGTCAATGGTTTGAAACTTTTGGTTTTTACTGGCATGCTGACCAAAGCCCCGACTCTGACTGATGTTTTGATTGTGGGTAAAGTCAAAAAAACCGACTTAGATAAGTATTTGAAGAAAATAGCTCAAGGATTACCGCATGAGCTCAGGGTGACCTTTTTGACGCCTCAGGACTATATTTATCGTTTGTCCATAGTAGATAAGTTTATTTATGATATTTTTGCCTACAGTCGTATTGTAGTGCTTGATAAAATTTCTAAAGATATTGGAAAGAATTATTTAGATGATATTAGTTTTAAACATTATAAACAGGCAGAGAGCGGAGTGGTGGCTGATAAAAAATAAAAAGCCTATTTATCACTTGCCATTTGAGCTCAATTTTGATGAAGATCAAGTTTTAACTAAACTCTTTTTTTTATTGAAGAAAAATAAATTAAAGATCTCGAAGGTTAAAGCTTTCGCGCTACTCTTACAAGACGCTTCCTTGACTCAGGTCAAGGTCAGTACAGCCACTATCAATGCTTTAGCTTGGCAGAGCGGAGCCAAGGTGTATGCTGATTATGCTTTTAAAGGGGAACTAGAAGCTTCTTTGCTTAAAATTTTAGATAAATTAGCTAAAATTAAAAATTTTAAAGCCCTGAAAGCCGTGTATGCTCGCAAACCAGAAATTACCATTAGTCAGAAGAAACATAAGTTTACTCTAGTTAAATAGAATACTGTGGATAAGTAATATACATTTTTTTATAATTCGTGTTGTAATAAAGCCTAATTCTGTGGATAAATTAGGCCTTTTTTTATTGACTAAAAAGGTCTTGGTGGAGTATAATGTATTTAATAAACATAAAAGTGGTGAAAAGTGGGGGATTAATTATTAAGACTGTGGATAACTAAGACTAGAAATGTTCATAGGTGAGTACAAATATAATCTAGACGATAAAAATCGATTGGCTATTCCTAGCAAATTTCGAAAGTTTTTTACTGATGGGGCAGTTATTACCAAAGGTTTGGATAATTGTCTTTTTATTTATACCGCTAAAGAGTGGCAGAAGCTGGTTGATAAGCTAGCCAATTTGCCAATCTCACAAGCCAAATCCCGAGCTTTTTCCCGTATGATGTTGGCTGGAGCTATGGATGTGCTTTTGGATAAGCAGGGCCGTATTATTTTGCCTGACTATCTGAAGCAATTTGCCGAATTAAACAAACAAGTAGTTTTGGCTGGTTTGTACAACCGTCTAGAAGTCTGGGATGAAAAAGCTTGGTCAAAATATCAACGTGTTTCTGAAAAAGAAAGTAACCAAGTCTCCGAAGGACTAGTAGATTTAGGAATTTAATATGGATTATCAGCACCGTAGTGTATTGCTTACTGAGCTCATAGAAAACATCAAACCACAAAAGAATCAGAATTTTATTGATTGCACACTAGGTGGAGGAGGTTATACTGAGGCTTTATTAGAAAAAAATGGACCGGATGGCAAAGTGCTAGCTTTCGAGCTTGATGAAAGATCCATAAAGCATGTCACTGAGAAATTAAAGAAGTATAAAGATCGTTTGATAATCGTTAATGATAATTTCGCACATTTAAAAGAAGCGGTCGAAAAAAACCGCAAGAAAATAGGTAAAATTTCTGGGATAGTGTTTGACCTTGGTCTTTCTTCTGATCAACTGGACCAAGCCAAGCGAGGTTTTTCTTTCAAAGATGATGCTGATCTAGATATGCGTTTTGATACCAAGCATCAAACTATTACTGCCTCGGACATAGTCCTCACTTACCCAGAGAAAGATATTGAGAAAATATTGCGTGAGTATGGCGAAGAAGTGAAGGCCAAAAAAATTGCCGCCGGCCTAGTTGCTTGGCGACAACAGGGTAAACAAAAACAAAAATTTTTGAAAACTTCCATGCTTGTCTCCGTCATACTCCGCGTATTGAATATAAAAGAAAAGGATTTGCCTCGTTTCAAGCGTCATCCTTTGACCAAAGTGTTTCAAGCTTTGCGTCTCGAGGTAAATAAGGAATTAGTAAATTTACAATTAGCTTTGCCACAAGCTGTCGATATCTTGGCTCCGGGCGGGCACCTGGCAGTGGTCAGTTTCCATTCGCTAGAAGATAGGATAGTAAAGAATTATTTAAAAGAGCAAACTGGGCAGTGTCAGTGCCCGCCCGACTCACCTATCTGCACTTGTGACAATCCAGCTATTTTACAAATAGTGACCAAGAAGGCCATCAAGCCTAGTGAACAAGAAATAAAAAATAATCCACGGAGTCGTAGTGCTTTGCTCCGAGTCGCCAAAAAATTATAAAAAACAAATATAAATATGTCCTACAAAACAAACAAATTATCAATTTTGGATAACTTACAAAAATTCAGCCATTTATTTTTGGTCTTAACTATAGTTTTTTGGATGACTGGTCTATTTTTGACCAACTATAGCTCTGCTCAGAATCTCAGACGTAGTGAGGTGACGGCTAATATTCGCGCCACCGAAGATGAATTGCGTCTCATGAATGCTGAGCTTGGTGTCTTGCAATCTATCGGACGAGTAGAGCAGGAGAGTCAGAGATTGAATTTAGTCAAAGTTGATAACGCTAATATAATATATTTAAGCGCCGCTGTGGAAAAAGTGGCTCTAAAATAATCCCTAAACGGCATAGATTATGAATATCGGCCGTAATAATCAAGAGCAAACTATTGCTTTTAGAATCAATGTTTTACAAGGGATTATTTTTTTGTTTGTCTTGATTATCATCGGACGTTTATTTTATTTGCAAATCATCAAAAATAATTATTATGTGACCATGGGTTTGAATCAACGAGTAGTTGATCAAGAGGTTATGCCTGAACGAGGTCGGATATTTGCTTTGGCTAGCCAAGATGAAGGTGATGAGCTGTATCCCTTGGCTGTAAACAAAGTGTATTATGAGGTGGCCATAGATCCAAAAATAATCAGTCGCCCACAAAATATTGCCGATATTTTAGCTAAAAATTTGGAAATAGATATAAATATAGTAAAAGAAAAAACAGCGCTAACTGATAAGCGTTATGAAATAATTGCCAAAAATGTAACGGAAGAAAAAGTAAAAAATATAAAAAATGAATTAACAGCTTTGTTGGCTGATGTAAATAAAGGTAAGAGTGGCAAAGATAAAATATTAAATATTGATGGCTTAGGAGTTATTTTTAAAAAATCTGTCTTACGTTTTTATCCTGATAAAGAAGTCGGTTCTCATATTTTGGGTTTTTTGGGTTTTGGTCCAGATGGTATCAAGAGAGAGGGTAAATATGGATTAGAAGCTTATTTGGATAACGAGTTGTCTGGTTTATCCGGCAAGATAACAGGTGAGATTGATCAAAAAGGTGTTTTGTTGGGCGATAGTAAAGCAGAGGGCGCTAAACCAGGCGTTGATGTAGTACTGACCATTGATCATACTATCCAATACAAAGCTTGTCAGGCCCTGCAGAAAGCTGTGAACGCTCATTCGGCTGATAGTGGCACAGTGATTGTCATGGAGCCAGAGACGGGCGCTATACGAGCTATGTGTGATTATCCGAGTTTTGACCCCAATGACTATGGTAAGGTAGATAGTCCGGATGTTTATAACAACCTAGCGGTTTTTCAAAACTATGAGCCAGGCTCAGTGATGAAGGCGATCAGTATGGCAATCGCTATCAATGAGAAAAAAGTTACTCCAGAAACTAGCTATGAAGATACTGGTGCAGTAAAATTTGCTTTCAATCAAGTGATTCGTAATGCTGGTGATAAAAAATATGGCTGGTCAGATATGAAAAAAGTTTTGGCCATGTCTATCAATACTGGCGTTGTTTTTGCCACCCAAGATGTTCCAAATAAAATATTTCACGGCTATATGGAAAATTTTGGCTTTGGTAAGCCTACTAATATTTTATTGAGCCAAGAGTCAGAGGGTAATATAAGTTCTTTGGAAAAAAAAGGAGATATTTATAAAGCTACCGCTTCTTATGGCCAGGGTATCACAGTCACACCGCTACAGATGATAAATGCTTTTAATGTTTTGGCTAATCATGGTAGCCTAATGCAACCTTATATTATCAAGGAACTGCGCTACAATGATCAGGTAGTGGAGACATATAAGCCAAAAATAATGAGGCAGAATGTCGTTAGTCCTACTACCGCCTCACAGCTATCGGCTATGTTGGTAAACGTAGTCGATGGTGAGCATGCCGTGAAAGCCCGTGTGCCTGGGTATTATGTGGCTGGTAAGTCTGGCACAGCCCAAGTAGCTAGTATTGGTGCCAAAAAATACGATTCAAGCGTGACCATACATAGCTTTATTGGTTTTGCGCCAGCTAGCAAGCCAAAATTTACCTTGATGGTAAAACTTGACAATCCGAAGACGGCACAATATTCTGAAGGCACAGCCATTCCCTTGTTTGGCGAAATTGCCCAATTTTTAATACAATATTACAAAATACCACCAGAAAGATAGTATGGATAAAAGACAATATAGAAAATTTATATCTTGGCTACTGAAGCCATTAATCAAAGCGGTACTCAAAAAATATAAACCGCGGGTTATTGGTATTACTGGCAGTGTTGGTAAGACTTCAGCTAAAGAAGCTATTTTTGCAGTTTTAAAAAATAAATATAGTGTTTATAGAAACGCTAAGAATTTTAATAACGAATTAGGTTTGCCACTGACTATTTTGGGTCTAGAAAAAAGTGGTGGCAAAAATATTTTTTCTTGGCTAGGTATTATTTTAAAAGCTTGTAACTTACTTTTGTTTACCAATAAAAAATACCCACAAGTTTTGGTGCTAGAAATGGGAGCTGATAGACCAGGTGATATCAAATATTTGACTAGTATGGCCAAGCCAGATATTGCTGTGATTACTACTATTGGTCAAAGTCATATCGAATATTTTGGCTCCATAGAAAATATTGCTAAAGAAAAAATTAGCATTACTGATAGTTTGGGTAAAGAAGATTTTATTATCATCAATGGTGACGATCCATTTTTGCAGAGTGTGGCTAAAAATAAAAAAACTCCAGTCAGGACTTTTGGTCAAGGAGCATCTTGTGATATCAAGATTTCTAAAGTTGGTTTGGTTTATCACCGTGAAACTTTTGGCACAAATTTTAAACTAAATTATCAGGGCGCAGAGATGCCGATATTTTTACCAAATATTTTGGGTAGCCAACACGCTATGGCTGCAGCTGCTGCTTGTGCTGTAGCTCTAGTCATGGGTCTGAATCTAGTAGAGGCCGCTGCTAATATCCAGGATTATCAGCCAGCCCTAGGTCGTACCAAGTTGTTACCCGGTGTCAAAAATAGTTGGTTGATTGATGATACTTATAATTCTTCGCCTCAGTCTTCAAAAGTTGCTTTAGAAATTTTGAATCAAATGCCTAGTGAAGGTAGGAAGATAGCAGTTTTGGGTGATATGCTGGAGCTAGGTGCCCAGAGTGAAAGTGAACACAATCTCATAGGCAAGTTAGTTTTTGATTTGAAAATTGATTATCTGTTTGTAGTCGGAGAAAGATCAAGAGATATAGCTAGAGGTGCCATAGAGGCTGGCATGAGTGAAGATAAAATATTTCATTTTCCAAAGACTTTTGAGGCCGGTACTTTTTTACAGGAGAGATTAAAACCTAGTGATGTAGTGTTGATTAAGGGTTCACGAGGCATGAAAATGGAGCAAGTAGTTTATGAGCTTATGGCTAGACCTTGGGATGCTAATGAATATTTAGTGGCTGTTGTAAAAAAATAACTTTGACAAGGTCTGAATATTTTGTTTTAATATCCAATGCTTTGGCCCCATCCCGAAAATATTGGATTGGTTCTAAATGGCCCCATCGTCTAACGGTTAGGACATCAGGTTCTCAACCTGGTAATCAGGGTTCGATTCCCTGTGGGGTCACCATGGTCGCATAGCTCAGTTGGTTAGAGCGTCGCATTCACATTGCGAAGGCCCCTGGTTCGAGTCCAGGTGCGACCACCACTCGATTCGTCTTTTGCTTCGCAAAAGCCTCACTCGTGGTTTCGGATGTTTGTAACATCCTCAACCATTTTTCCTATCAAGAATCGAGTGCCCTGAGCGAAGTCGAAGGGCATTAATGTTGATATTTTATATTCCGCTTCGGCGGTTTTTTTGATATAAAAAAATTACTCAAAATTGTTTTGAGTAATTAGGTTGGATCCGGCGGTTCGCACGTGGTGCGAACCGCCGGACCATGATGGAGGGCTAGTCGAAGCGAGTGATCGACTTGAGCTGTCGAGCGATCCTATTGGCCTCGCCGGTAGGCGCGGGCAGGGAGTTCATCTGCCTGATAGCCTGGACTTGGCGCTCCAAGCTCCTGATGGCCGCAATGACGCGGTCCTTGTCGGACTCGGCCACAGCCACGGCTATGTTGCCGTGCTCCCTGACGAACACAGAGCACATAGCCCAGACACCATTGTCATCCTCCTGTGGCAAGGGAATACTCTTCTTGGCGAAGATCGGGATGCCCGATCGTTTGCCGGTGCCCAGGCGGGAGACTAGCTGGAAGACGCCTCGCTTGTCATTCATCTGCTGTTGGAAGAAGTAGACGCCGCTGTGAGACCGTTCGTTCGGGTACTCACTATTGCCAGTGTAGTACCTGATGCTACTTTCGATGTCGGCGACCACGTACTCATCCATGAGCTTTTCCAGGTTGGACCTCAGATCATCGATGACCTTCTGAACTTTTTTACTATCATAGTTCAGGACGCCGATGACCTCATCGTCGCGGTCGGTTGTCTCGTAGAAGACTCTCATGACGACCAACTTGGGTCCTTTGCTCCTGTCCGGCACCTTGCCCGGTCCGTGAATGATCTTGACGGGCGCTTCTTCGTCCATGCCGATGGCATGTCTTCCGACGCCTTCGATGACGTTGATGACACCAAAGGCATTACGGTAGGTGTTGTGCTGCTCCGTCTGAGCGGATGGGTGACCGCTATTCATTCCTAATCCTCCTATAAAAAGAACGACTTTTCTAGCTATCCCTCAACACCACAAGCTTTGCACTTAGTTAAGGGATTGAGTATTATAACAATTATATCAATTATTGTCAATGGTTATATAAGCTGAGTTTTGATAATTTTTTTGCTAAAAAAATGAGGCCCCACCGAAGCGCGATGCTTGGTGGGGCCATTTGGTCTGACGCTATGTCGCGTCTAGATTGCCTGTGCCTCAAAACTTGAGGTCACCGTCGAGTCGGTCAAGCTGACCGTTTCGATGGTGAAGCCGGTTCTCTCCGGCATGTTCATCGGCATGCGATGCCGAATGCGATACTGACCATCAGGGCCAGTCACGCGCAGAAACTGTTTCTGCGGTGAGGGATTGATCAGGAGGAAGTGTCCATCCTGACTGCGAATGACCAGCGGTTTGCCGGTCAGAGTGTAGGGAACGGTGATTTGTTCCCCGCTGTTGCCTTCTTGCCAGGCAAAGGCGTTTTCGGACGCACCGGCGCCCTTGAGGTCCGGCGCATTGGCCAGAGCCAGCAGGATGAGGCAGATGGCGCTGATCGAGATCAGGCCGGAAATCAGGATCTTCTTTACTTGGTTCACGAATCAACCTCCGTGTTGTGGTCGGTGACAGGGAAAGGCAATATCAGATTTCGTTGATATTATATCATATATATCTTATCTTGTCAATAGTATGAAATAAGCCAATATTGACATAATTGTAATAGTTTGTTAATATTGAACGCGTATTAAAAAAAGCAAAGATTTTATGAAAGCAATAATCAGAACTGGCGGAAAACAATATTTGATTGAAGCCGGACAAAAGTTAGCTGTCGAAAAGATGAAAGGCGTAGAAGCAGGTAAGCCTGTAGTTTTTGACGAGGTTTTGGCTGTCATTGATGATAAAGAAAATATCACTGTCGGTGCACCACTAGTCAAAGGAGCTACGGTAGAAGCTACTATGGTCAAAGAATACAAAGAAAAAAAGATTGACGTCTTCAAATATCACAACAAAACTCGTTATCGCAAAAGATACGGTCACAGACAAATCAAAGACGAAGTCAGTATTGATAAAATCGTTACTAAATAAATTTAAAACTCCGCTGATTGGCGGAGTTTTTTTATTTTCTATTTTTGAGAGCCGAGGACAGCGTCACTTCGTCGGTGTATTCTATATTGGCACCCATAGGTATGCCACGACCTAGTTGGCTGACTAGGACATTTTTGTCAGCTAGGATTTTTTTCAGATACATGCCAGTGGCTTCACCTTCCATACTTTGATCCAGGGCCAGGATGATTTCTTTGGTATTATTTTTTTTCACACGCTCGAGTAGTTCTTTGATTTTTAGCTTATCAGGAGTGATGCCTTCTAGTGGTCCTAGTAGTCCATTGAGTAGATGATAGGTGCC
The DNA here is from genome assembly GCA_964455165.1 of uncultured Gammaproteobacteria bacterium. Lineage (GTDB taxonomy): Bacteria > Patescibacteriota > Patescibacteriia > UBA1558 > GWA2-36-10 > CALMZN01. The sequence goes on along the minus strand of CAYVXP010000004.1, from coordinate 576 downwards.
GTTGAAGACATCGGTTTTTTCTATGGCCTCGATATCTTGATTGTGAGCAATGACGCAAATAGTACTTTGGTCGCGCTGTGGATCTTTGCAGATATTACATAGTCCAACATCAGTCAAGTTGAAGCACTGGGGGCAGAAATGGACTTTTTCGTAGGCTTCATTGAGACTCTTGGCAAACTCTTGGATATCTTCACGGCGATGAAGTAAATCAAAAACTAGCCGAGTGGATGTTTTTGGTCCAATACCCGGCAGTTTGTCGAATTCGTCTATTAATTTTTGGATAAAGTCTGGGAGATGACGCATTATTTTAATCCTGGTATGTCAAAGCCACCCATGGATTGCATTTTCATAGCCATTTTGCGTTGGACTTTTTTGATAGAATCAGCAAAAGCATTTTTCAATTCTTTTTCTAGCTCTTCTTTTTTGTCGGCGTGCATAAACTCAGATTTGATTTCTAAGTTTTTTATTTCTTGGTTGCCATCCATAGTTATTTTGACTGCTTTGTTTTCGACTTCAACAATTTCTCCAGACAGAGCGTTTTTTAAGACGCCGGCCTGTTTTTTTAAATCATTGAAT
>CAYVXP010000003.1:10948-18207 GCA_964455165.1 uncultured Gammaproteobacteria bacterium | reverse complement strand
CGTATGGTAAAAATATTATCAATTCTTTTTTTCTCTTCTTTTTTATCCTCGGTAGCCGAGACTTCATTGAGCAGGGCCAAATAAAGACCAAAATCTCCCAATGTCATCATGGTCTGCAAAAAAACAAAAATAGTAGTATAAGAACCAAACTGGGCCTGGCCCAAAACCCTGGCTATGATACCTATATTGATAACACCAATAATAACATCAAAAAATCTGATAACTAGCTGCCAAACAGTGTTGGTGAATATTTTATTGATAACTGACATGAGCTTATTATACTAATTTAAAACAAATAAAACAAACCCGCCCGCCCTGTAAAAACAGGGCGGGCGGGATCTCTAAAGTTATTATAAATTTTCAATCTCAGCTGCTTTGTGGACCTTCCAAACTTCTTTTTTTATCTCGGCCATGAGATCTGGATTTTCCTTGAGATAGGTTTTGGCATTTTCACGACCAACTCCTAGCTTCATTTCACCATAAGAATAAGAATTGCCGCTCTTAGTGATAATCTTGTACTCCAGACCCATGTCCAGCACATCGCCAGCTACAGAAATACCCTCATTGTACATAATATCAAAAGTACAAGCCTTGAATGGAGCGGCTACCTTATTTTTGACCACCTTGGCTTTTACTTGGTTGCCTATAATCCTTTCACCCTGCTTGATCTGAGCAGAACGCCTCACTTCTATCCTGACCGAAGAATAAAACTTTAAAGCATTGCCACCGGTAGTGGTCTCTGGGTTACCAAAAAACACACCAATCTTCATTCTTATTTGATTAATAAAAATAACTAAGGTGTTGCTTTTACTGACAATGCCAGCCAGTTTTCTTAAGGCCTGACTCATCAATCTAGCTTGTAAACCCATGTGTGAGTCACCCATTTCGCCCTCTATTTCTGCCTTTGGTACTAGGGCAGCAACAGAGTCAATAACTACCACACCAACGCCACCAGACCTCACCAAAGCCTCTACAATCTCTAGAGCCTGCTCACCGGTGTCTGGCTGAGAAATCAATAAATCATTGACGTTAACACCAATCTTTTTGGCATACTCTGGGTCTAGGGCATGTTCAGCATCTACAAAAGCGGCTGTAATGCCTAATTTTTGAGCCTCGGATACTATATGTTGAGCTAGGGTTGTCTTGCCGGACGCTTCTGGCCCATATATTTCTATAATCCTACCCTTTGGCACACCACCAACACCCAAAGCTAAGTCCAAAGATAGACAGCCCGTGCTAATAGCATCGACGTTCATGGCTTTAGCCTCACCCAGACTCATGATAGCTCCCTCACCAAAACGCTCGCGAATCTGATCAATGGCTGTTTTGGTGGCCTGATTAAAATTCATTTTTGCTTTTTTTTCTTGTGTCATATATAAATAGCCCCTTTCTGCAAACCTGCCTGCGAAAGTTTGCTATTAATTATTCTAATGATTCTCTTAGTATTAGCCATTCTAAATACCTAGTTCGACTATGCTTATTTTTAGCACTTATTTTCAAAGTGTTCAAGCCCTCTGTCAAGTTTACAATTTTTTTGAAGCCACCCTCTTGGTCTAAGATTATGAGCTCTCCGTTGATAAGAACTTGGGCCTCGGCTTTTGTTTGACCAATAATTTCTACACTAGCTTCTGTGGTTCTAAAATTATTTTTTGGCTGTGTGATATTTAAAATTGGCGGTGCGATAATATTTATGATCTCGTAGGCTAAATAAATAAAAAATATCAGGACGACTGACCAGATAAGTAGCCAACGTAAAACTTTTGGTCTTAAAAATTTAGAGTCTTTAAAAGATTTCTTTTTTTCACTTTTTAAATGGCTGCTTATTTTATGATTAATTTTTTTTTCCAGGTGATAATCAACCAACAGGCTATTCACGTCTACTTCATAAAAATTGGCAATTTTTTTTAGCCAGGCCCTGACATAAATATCCCCTGGCAAACTCTCGTTCTCCCCACTTTCTAGACTGACAATATATTTAATGGGTATGTCTAATTTTTTAGCCAAAAAATCTACACTAATGTCCTTACTTGCTCTTAAATTTTTTAGCTTATCGGCCATGGTATGAGTACGGCTGAGCTCCTTGCGTTCAAAATTTGACATAACTTAATAGTTTTTGTGATCCTGACTAGCTAAATAATTATCATCATCTTCCTCTTTTTCATTGTCTAGAACTTCATTATCTTTCACCTCTTCTTCATCAAGGGTTGAGGAAAAATTTTCCTCTAGGTCACCCTGCTTAATCAAAACGTCTCGTGCCCTTGAGCCGTCTGCTGGACCAACCACTCCCATTTCTTCAAGAATGTCCAACAGTCTAGCAGCTCTGGCATAACCCACTCTGAGGCGGCGCTGTAATAGGGTAGCAGAGGCTTTGCCAGCCTTAATCACAACTTCTTTGGCATCCTGAGCTAGACTATCATCTTGACTATCATAGTTACCACCAATCATGGTACTACCACCACCTTGTCGCTCGGTAACCTTAGGATTGTATTGTGGTTCACCTTGTTCTTTCAAAAAGGCTACCACGTCATTAATTTCTTCATCGGTCACATAGGCACCTTGTATGCGTTTTAACTTTGAAGCATCAGAAGTCATAAAAAGCATATCGCCTTTTCCTAATAATTTATCTGCTCCAGATGAATCTAAAATAGTGCGCGAATCCATGGCCGAAGCTACAGCAAAAGCAATACGAGAAGTAATGTTGGCCTTGATGAGACCAGTAATAACATCAACCGATGGGCGCTGGGTAGCTAAAATCAAATGAATACCAGCGGCTCTGCCTAACTGAGCTAAACTAACTACCGCTGCTTCCACCTCTTTGGCGGCCAATGACATCAGGGCAGCAAACTCGTCTACTATGACAACATAGTAAGGTAAGCGATTTACAATCACCGCCTTGTTGTAGGCCTCTATGTTTCTTTTGTTAGCGGCTTGTAATAATTTATAACGCTCATGCATTTCGTTCACCACGAAACGTAGGGCATTAATGGTCTTATCTGTTTCGTTTATTACCGGGGCCTCTAGATAAGTAATGTCATTATAAATTGACAGCTCCACTCTTTTTGGATCGATCAAAATAAAACGTAAATCATCTGGTGAATTTTGGTACATCAAGCTCAAAATAATATTATTGATACAAACAGATTTACCTGAGCCAGTAGAGCCAGCAATCAAAAGGTGGGGCATGCTCGCTAGGTTGGCCATGATGGCGGCACCAGAAACATCTTTACCTAGAGCAATACTTAAATTGCTCTTGCGTCTAGTATAGGCCGAACTCTCCAAAACATCTCTTAGTTTTACTGTGGCTACTGTTCTGTTTGGCACTTCGATACCCACCAAAGATTTACCAGGAATTGGTGCCTCCATTCTGATTGGATGAGCAGCCAAGGCTAAGGCTAAATCATTTTGCAAAGTCAAAACCTGGGCCAAACGAACGCCCTCGGCCGGTCTCAATGTGTACTGGGTCACAGTAGGACCAACACTAACTTCGTCCATGGCAACATCAATACCAAAATTTTCAAAAGTTTTTTTAATTTTTTGAGTATTAGCGTCAATATCACCTGAGTCTGGTTTGGTGGTAGAGCGATTCAAAAGATCCATTGGGATAACTATCTTTTTTCTTGGCCTGTGTGCTGGTTCACTTATCTCTGAGCCTGGGTCCTCTTCTTTTTCAAATTCTACTGGTACTTCTTCTATTTTTTTATCTGGCAACAGTACATCCTCTTCCACAAATTCTTCTTCTACTTCTTCCTCAACTGGACTAGGTGGCATTATTTTTTCCTTTAACAAACCAAAGGATCTAGCTCTAGAGCTAATATCTTTAAACGAGGTATTGAGACTCAGAAAAAGACCGATCACGAGCATGGCTACGAATACTGCCAATGCTCCCCAAAAACCCAAGAAACTAGAAAAAATATAACCAATACCATAGCCCAGGGCTCCGCCACCAGTACCGTTTTTACTAATTTCAGAAAAAGTATAATCAGAAACCAAAAAGTTAAATAAACCAGTAAAGGATAATATTAGTAAGAATAAACCTAGGTAGGTGGGCAATTTCAAACGATGTCTTTGGCTGCGTAACAAAAAATAACCAAGTAATAATAATACCAAAACGAACAACCAGTCAGCCCAACCAAACAAAAAACCTAGGCCGTAGTTTAAACCACGGCCAAAAGTACCAGCTAGATCAAAAAATGACAATATGGACAGAAAGGCTAGTAAAAAAACAACAATAGTTATAATAGCTCCGCGGGTATCTGGCGAAATATTGAAACCGACCGCCAAATCTTTATCTATTTTTTCCTCTTGTTTGCGTTTATTTTTTTTGGACATAATAAAAAGCTTATTAAGTAGCTAGTTTGTCCTTATATTTTACCACAATGTAGCTTAAAAATAAAATCTAGGCAAAACAAAAAACCCCCAAAAATTTGGGGGTTTTTATTATTTAACTTTATCTATAAATCCAGTACCGGCTGGTATTTTTCTACCCAAGATCACGTTCTCTTTGAGGCCACGCAAATGATCAACACGACCAGATATAGCAGCGTCTATCAATACCCTGGCTGTTTCTTGGAAAGAGGCGGCAGACAAGAATGAATCGGAGGTTAGGGATGCTTTTGTAATGCCTAGCAACAACACCTCTCCTTTGGCCGACTGACCCTTGGCCTTGATATTGGCCTCGGCAAACTGAGTAGTGGTTACAACCTCTCCTGGCAATAAATCAGTATCGCCGACATCCTTAATCAAAATCCTAGAGAACATTTGTTTCACTATAAGCTCAACGTGTTTGTCGTTTAAGTTTTGACCCTGTAAAGAATAAATACTCTTAATTTCTTTGATAATATACTTTTGTACGGCCAACTGTCCTTTGATTTGGTATAATTCGTGTAAGTCGACACTACCTTCGGTCATTGATTGACCCTCAACCACCATGTCTTTATTTTTGACATAGATCTTGTAGCCAGCAGGAATGATGACATCAATCATTTCATTCTTATGATTGATAATTTGTAGTTGATCGGCTGTCAATTTAGCAATACCGGCAAAGCCTGCTCTAATTTCTTCCTCTTCATTGATAATTAACAATTGATCTTTAACTACCTCGTCACCATCTTTGACTTTTAACTCCATGGATTTATCTAGATCGTATTTAGCAATACGAGCACCCTGTGGTTCTATTTTGATTATGCGATTATCTTTACTGACCAATTTATTTGTTTCATCAATCAAGACTATGCCGTTGACTGGGGCAATGATAGCTGCTTTCTTTGGTAAACGAGCCTCAAACAATTCTTCAACTCTTGGTAAACCTTGTGTGATATCACCCTCGGAAACACCTCCAGTGTGGAAGGTTCTCATGGTCAACTGCGTACCTGGTTCACCAATACTTTGAGCGGCCACAATACCAACGGCCGTACCTTTTTCTACTAATTTATTGTAGCCAAGGTCATAGCCATAACATTTTTTACAAACACCGCGCACGGCTTTACAGGTCAAGACTGAGCGAATATGCATTGACTCTGGATCAATTTTGGCAATATGATCGGTTATCTCTTTGGTGATAAGAGTGCCTTTTTTGATAACAACTTTTTTACTACCAGCTTCCTTGATGTCATCAATCAAAACACGTCCAATAACACGATCGTGTAGTGGCTCATTCAAAGAGCGACTTTCTTCTTTGTCGATAACCAAACCTTCAACATCTCCACAATCTTCTTCTAAAACTACAACGTCCTGGGAAACATCGACTAGCCTTCTAGTCAAATAACCAGCGCTAGCTGTACGAAGAGCAGTATCTGACAAGCCTTTTCTAGTACCGTGGGTAGAAATAAAATATTCCAACACATCTAGACCTTCACGGAAACTAGCTTTGATTGGAAGTTCAATAACTTCACCGGCTGGGTTGATAACCGTACCTTTCAAACCCATGATCTGCAACATCTGCGACCAAGTACCACGAGCACCGGAATTAATAATAGAGGCAATAGAATTTTCTTGGTCAAACACTAATTTACATTGTTCGCTAATACGACTTTTGATTTCATTCCAAACCTCAATAACCTTGATATAGCGTTCATGATTAGTCAATAAACCATCGTTATATTGTTCTTTAATTTGCTCAACTTGTTTTTCAGCTTCTTTGATAAGAGCAGCCTTGGCTGGCACCTGAGGAATATCGTCCATACCCCAAGACATACCAGACGAGGTGATGTAATAAAAAGTCATGTCTTTCACATCGTCTAATAATTGCACCATTCTGTCGTGTGGTAAAACTCGAAAAGCTTCGGCAATAATATTCTTCATGCCTTTTTTATCCACGGCTGTGTTTACGAAAGCAATTTGTTCTGGCAAAATTTTATTAAACAAAACTCTACCAATGGATGTTTCTAAAATTTGGTTGTTTAATTTTTCAACTCTGATTTTCACTAGGTCTTGTAATTTTATCAAGCCAAGTATGTAGGCTTTTTCAGCCTCATCTTCATCGGTGTATACTCCGGCCACTTTGGCATCCTTGTGAATATAAGTCATGTAATAGGCTCCCCAGACCATATCCTGAGTAGGCATGGTCACTGGTTCACCGGTAGCTGGCTTCAAAAGGTTGTTGGATGACAACATGATGGTTGAAGCTTCTTCTTTGGCCTCTTCGGTCAAAGGTACATGAACAGCCATTTGGTCGCCATCAAAGTCAGCGTTGAAAGCAGTACAAACCAAAGGATGAAGCTGGATGGCTTTGCCTTCGATCAATACTGGGCGGAAAGCTTGGATACCAAGGCGATGTAGGGTTGGAGCACGGTTTAACAAAACATGAGCATCTTTGATAATATCTTCCAATATAGCCCAAACCTCTGGGTGTCCGGCTTCAATATATCTATTAGCACTACGTACATTATGAACCAATTCGGCTTTAATTAATTTAGAGATAACAAATGGTCTGAATAATTCCAAGGCCATGGTTTTTGGTAAACCGCATTGGTGTAATTTGATGTGAGGACCAACAACGATAACAGAACGACCAGAGTAATCCACACGTTTACCTAATAAGTTTTGTCTGAAGCGACCCTGTTTGCCCTTCAACATATCAGCAATGCTCTTCAGCATTCTCTTTTGACCAGTTGAAGCGGTGACAGTCTTACCATGTCTAGCGTTGTTATCAATCAAAGCATCAACAGCTTCTTGCAACATTCTTTTTTCGTTGCGCTGAATAACTTCTGGAGCATTCAATTCTTTCAATCTCTTCAAGCGATTGTTACGGTTGATGACAC
>CAYVXP010000003.1:259-10938 GCA_964455165.1 uncultured Gammaproteobacteria bacterium | reverse complement strand
TACAAGTCATTCAAATCTGAGGAAGCAAATCTTCCGCCATCAAGCTGCACCATAGGACGCAAGTCTGGTGGTATGACCGGTATAGTGGACATAATCATCCACTCTGGTCTGATTTTGTTTATGATCAAACTCTTGATCAAACGAGAGCGTCTGATAAGTTTTTTTGTCTTGGATGGGATGGCAGTTTTTATTTCTTCTTCTAGATTTTCTAGGGCTTTTTGTAAATTTATTTTTTTCAATAAATCAAAGATGGCCTCAGCACCGATACCAGCCTCAAAAACATGTCCATAGCGTAAAGAAATTTCTTGATATTTATTTTCCGAAAGAATTTGTAACTCGTGTAAATCTTTAAGCTCTTTGAAAGCAGTATCAGCTGCTTCGTCGAGAGTTTTTATCTTATCAATTTTAGCAACATTTAAAGCAACTAATTCTTGCTCGATTTTTTTATCAACTTTTTCTTTAGCCTCACCATCAGCCAACATTTTGACTTTACGTTTGTTTATTTCTTCAGAGCGCTGATTGAATTCATTGTCAATTTGTTTGCGCTTACTCTTGAGTTCGGTTTTTATCTGCTCCAAGGTTTCTTGGCGAGCAGACTCGTCAATCTTGATAACTATAAAAGAAGCAAAGTAAATAATTTTTTCTAAAGACTGTATACTAAGATCGAGCACCAAACCAATCTTGGATGGGATACCGCGCAAAAACCAAATATGTGACACTGGAGCAGCTAGATCAATGTGCCCCATGCGTTCACGTCTGACTACGGCGCGAGTAACTTCTACTCCGCATTTGTCGCAGACGATGCCTTTGTATCTGATGCGCTTATATTTACCGCAATAACACTCCCAATCTTTGGTTGGTCCAAATATTTTTTCACAAAACAACCCGTCTTTTTCTGGCTTTTGAGTACGATAATTAATAGTCTCTGGTTTCAAGACTTCACCGTGTGACCAGCCATGAACATCCTCGGGTGAGGCTAGTCGCAATTTTATGGCATCAAACTCCAAGACTGTGTTCTTGTCGTTACCCACAAAAGTTGTTTTGGTTGATGATGGGGTTGGCATATGTTTTTAGTTTGCGGGTTTTAAGGTTTTCGGGTTTTTTGTGACCCAGAAAGCTTGCCAGCCCGCGACTTATTAATTTAATATTATTCGCCCTCGCTAACACCTAAATCGGGAGACGCTGCATCCAAAATAATTGGTGCTTGCTCGTCTAATATTTCTCTAGTCTCCTGGTCAACTTCTTCTATTTTTCTTTCTCGTTGACCAATTAATTCAACTTCGAGACCAAGGCCTTTCAATTCTCTAACCAAAACATTGAAAGATTCTGGAATATTCAAACGAGTAATTGGTTCACCTTTAATAATGGCTTCATAAGCCTTGGATCTACCTGGTACGTCATCAGATTTGATAGTAATCATTTCTTGTAAAGTATTAGAAGCACCATATGCTTCTAGTGCCCAGACTTCCATTTCACCAAAACGCTGACCACCAAATTGAGCTTTACCACCCAATGGCTGTTGAGTAACCAAGGAATATGGTCCGATTGATCTCTGATGAATTTTATCTTCTACCAAGTGATTCAACTTCAACATATAGGCTACACCAACGGTTGTTTCGTGGGTAAACTTTTGACCGTTCCGACCATCATAAAGCTGTACTTTACCACTCTCTTGCCAGCCAGCGCGCACCAATTCAGAACGAATAACACTTTCTGGTACACTATTTAAGGCTGGACTGGCTACTTTGTAGCCCAAGGTTCTAGCGGCTAGACCCAAATGAGTTTCTAGCAACTGACCCAAGTTCATACGAGAGATAACGCCTAATGGATTTAAAATAATATCTACTGGAGTGCCGTCGGCCAAGAAAGGCATATCAGCATCAGCTACCACCCTAGAAATAACACCCTTGTTACCATGACGACCGGCCATCTTGTCACCAACTTGAATTTTTCTAAGTTGAGCAATGGTAATTTGAATTGTCTTGATAACGCCAGCTGGCAATTTATCACCCTTATCACGAGAAAATATTTTAATATCGATTACCTTGCCTCGTTCACCGTGCTTGATGTACAAAGATGTATCGCGAACGTCTTTAGCTTTTTCACCAAAGATAGCGCGCAACAATTTTTCTTCAGCTGATAATTCTGTTTCACCTTTTGGTGTGATCTTACCGACTAAAATATCACCAGAAGAAACATTGGCACCAATACGGACAACACCTTCACGATCCAAATCTTTTAGTTTTTCTTCACTGACATTTGGAATATCACGAGTCACCATTTCTGGTCCGAGCTTAGTATCGCGGACATCGACAGAATAATCCTCGATGCTAATAGAGGTATAAAAATCATCTCTGACTACTCTCTCAGAAATCAAAATAGCATCTTCGTAGTTACCGCCGTCCCAAGTCATATAAGCCACTAAGACATTACGTCCTAAGGCTAGCTCGCCTTGATCAGTAGCAGCACCGTCGGCAATAGCCTGACCTTTTTTGATATGTTCACCCTTATCAACAATAGGATGTTGATTCATGCTAGTAGAAGTATTGGAACGAGCAAATTTATTGAGATGATAAACAGTGGCCACACCATCCTTATTAGTCACTTCGATGTTGCGACCATCAACCATGGTGATTTCACCATCTTCTTTACTGACTACAACCTGACCAGAATCAATAGCGGCCTTGGCTTCAACACCGGTACCCACAATTGGGGCCTCTGGTTTTACCAAAGACACAGCCTGACGTTGCATGTTTGTACCCATCAAAGCGCGAGTAGCATCATCGTTTTCCAAAAACGGAATGAGGGCAGTGGCAATACTGATGATTTGATGAGGTGCCACATCCATTAAATCAATTTTATCAACTGTTTCAAAAGTTGGATTACCCTTGACTCTTAGCTCGGCAAAATCATTTATAAAATAACCTTCTTCATCAATAGGGGCGGTAGAAGCGCAGGTATTATATTTTTCTTCTTCAAAAGCATCTAGATAAACAATTTCCTTAGTTACTAGTGGCTTAATAGCAATTGTTTCTACTTCTTTGATCTTAGCCAAATCTTTGGCCTTGGCAGCACTAATAATTTCATTGGCGGCTACTATAGTTTTTTTGGAATGAGGATCTTTGATATCTAGGCGAGCAATTTTGCCTTCGGTAACTTTTGGATCGTTTTCTATGTCGTGTAAAACTTTTCTAAATGGTGTTTCGATAAAACCAAAATCATTCACCCTGGCATATGATGCTAGGTGACCGACCAAACCAATATTTGGACCTTCTGGGGTAGCAATAGGACAGATGCGACCATAGTGAGTGCGGTGTACATCGCGAACTTCGAAACCAGCTCTTTCACGAGAAAGACCACCGGGGCCCATGGCTGACAAACGACGTTTGTGTTCCAGCTCGGCCAAAGGATTTACTTGGTCCATGAATTGTGAAAGTTGTGAGCTCATGAAAAATTCCTTGATCACACCAATCACTGGTCGAGCGTTTATTAATTGACTTGGGGTCAAATTGTTTAGATCGAGAGTACTCATGCGATCTTTGACGATACGCTCCATACGAGCCAAGCCGATTCTAAATCTATTTTGTACTAATTCACCCACAGCTCTGACGCGTCTGTTACCCAAATGGTCGATATCATCGGCTTCGTCTTGGGTCAAATTCAATCTGATAATTTCTTTGATTACCAGAACTAAATCATCAACGCGCAAAACTCTGGTTTCTTTATTGTTAGGAATATCCAAACTAAAACGAGCATTGATCTTGTAGCGACCAACACGACCAAAATCATAACGATCAAAATTAAAAAATATTGAACGAATCAAACTACGAGCATTATCAACCGTGGCTAAATCACCTGGTCTGATACGACGATAAACTTCGCGCAAACCATCAGCTTCGTTGTGAGCAATATCTTTGTCGATGGTTGATTTGATAAATTTTACTTCTGGATGAGTGTCAACATCAGCAAACAATTTCAAAATATCTTCATCATTAGCAACACCAAAGGCTCTTAAAAGAGCAGTGACTGGTACTTTACGCTTACGATCTATTTTTACATAAATAACGTTACTAGCATCAGTCTCGATTTCCAACCAAGCACCGCGATTAGGAATTATTTTGGCACCATAGTAGCGACGACCACGATGAACCTCAGAAGAAAAGAAAACACCAGCACTGCGAATAAGTTGTGAAACTACAACTCTCTCGACGCCGTTGACGATAAAAGTACCGCGATCAGTCATCAATGGAAAATCACCAAGATAAATCTCTTGTTCTTTGACTTCATTGGTGCGCTTGTTTACCAAACGAACATTCACTCTAAGAGGAGCCTCAAAAGTTAAATTTTTATTCTTGGCAGTGACCTCGTCAAATTTAGCTTCATCTAAATAGTATTCTAAAAAAGATAATTCTAAATCTCGCCCAATAAAATCTTTGATTGGCGAAATTTCGTCGAACAACTCTTTTAGTCCGTCCTGAAAAAACCAGTGATATGATTTTTTTTGGATTTCTATTAGGTCCGGCAATGGTATGGCCTCACGTAAAGGTGTGAAATATTTACGTGTGGTCGCAAGTTTGGTCTGAGACATAAACCTTTATATTTAGTAATAAATATTTAGTGGTCGCAAAATTGCGCAATTTATAGCATAAAAAAAGAAACTCACCCACGTATATTGGGTCAGTCTTTGATTACAAACTGACTAATCTATATTAGTCGCGAAAAAATTCATAGCTGGATGATAACAAAATTTGGTCTCTGTGTCAAGGATTTGACTAAAAATAGGCTAAAAAGAATTATTTTTTAGGTCTATTTAGCTAATATTAGCCAAAATATTGATATATACACTTTTATATATTTGTCAAATTCTTTATTATCTTTGCTAAAATATGCACAAATATAGCCCCTTACACACATTTTATCCACAATGTTAGCTGATTTTCAACAAATTACCACCCCCTATAGAGTGTATTAAAACATTGCTATAAAACATTAAAATAACAAATAAATCACTATTTTGTTGACAAATTTAGATTTTTCAACTCCTCTTTGACAACCGTTCTATCGTCCCATGGTATTTTCTTTTCATTGGCCACACAAATAAATTGCTCCGAACCTTTACCCGTTATTAATACTAGGTCGCCTTCTTTAGCCTCAGATAAGGCTTTTTTTATAGCTTTTCTACGATCTAGGTATTTAAATAGATTCTTATTAAGCTCTTTTCCTGTTTCTAAGGCACCCTGAGCAACATTATCAATAATCATTTGCGGGTCATCGTCATAGGGGTCTTCATTGGTTATTATAACCAAATCAGCTGTTTCACCGGCCATTTTACCTAAAACTGGGCGTCTAGCCACATCCCTACCACCACCACAGGAGCCCAATACGTGTATCAATCTTTTTCTACTAAGCTCTTTTAGGGCTATATAAAGCTGGGTAAGACTTTCTGGCTCAGGTGCATAGTCCACCATTATTTTGAAATTCTGACCCTGTTTGATCCATTCTTGTCTACCCGGTATACCGCGTAAGGCACAGGCACCAGCCTGAGCAAGATCTAGTTTTAAGGCTGACAAGGTTGTTAGGGCGGCCAACATATTATAGGCATTAAACTTACCTAAATATTTGGCGCTTATTTTTTGTCCGCTTAAGACAAAGGTCAAAAGACCGTCTTCTGATTTTAGCTCTTGGCCGCGGAGATCGGCTGGATTATCAAAACCATAACTTAAAAACTGGTCGCTTGGAAATTTTTTTAATCTCTGGGTTTCCACATCGTCGGCATTGGAGATAATTATTTTTTTTATTTCTTGGCCGTTGATATTTTTCTTTGGTAACAAATTAAGTTGGGCAAAAAGTTTTTCTTTGGCCGCGCGATAATTTTCAAAACTACCATGAGCCTCAATGTGTTCATGTCCTAAATTAGTAAAAATCAAAACATCGTAATTAATACCAACCTGACGATGTTGCTCGATACCCTGAGAAGATGTTTCGATGACAGCATATTCGCAACCAGCTTTCAGCATTTGTTTCAAAAGTTTTTGTGTTTGAAAACGACCAAGCATGGTCATCTTTTTTTTGTTTAACCACTTCTTGTCGCCAATCTTAAAATTAACCGTGGAGGCTAGGCCATTTTTCTTTTGTAGGCAATCTAAATACTGGGAAATAATATTAACCGTGCTGGTCTTACCATTTGTACCAGTCACACCAATCACGATCATTTTTTCACTCGGTGATCCATAATACCAGGCAGCCAAGCGCGCCAAAAAATAGTGATAGCGTGATAATAGTTTTTGACCAATAATTTTTTTAGCTATTTTCTTTATCATACTTGTTTAGGTATTCTTCTACCTTTGGTATGTCTGTCGGCTTACCAAAGTCCAACCAAATTCCTCGCAGTCCACGCACCTTCATTTTATTTTCCTTGGCCATCAAATTAATAATATCTGTCAGTTCATATTCTCCTCGCGGTGATAGTGTGACTTTATCCAAATAATTAAATACCTCGGGACTAAATTTGTAAAGTCCAGTGTTTATCAAGTTGCCAAAAAAATCTTTTGGCTTCTCGATTATTTGTTTGAGATAATCATCCTCCCTAACCTGTAATACGCCGTAGTTTTGTGGTTCTAGATGTGGTAATCCAGCTATATAAGATAGGTTGTCGTCAATATTAAAATTAATAAGATCCTCAACAGAATACAGATTGTCTCCGTAGACGGACAAAAAATTATTTTGACCAATAATATCGCGCACACATTCTAGCGGACAAGCTGTACCATAGCGCTGGTCACCCAAAATTTCAAATTGATTTACTAGAGTGATATCAAACTCGTCCTGATGAGCCTTGAAAAAGCTTTCCATAAACTCTTTTTTGTAACCAACCACCATAACAATTTCTGTAAATCCAGCTTTTTTTAAATTACTAAGTAAATAATACAAAAATGGTTTGTTGTTTACCTCTATTAAGTGTTTTGGCTTGTCTTTGGCCAAGTCCAACATCCTGGTACCACGACCAGCTGCTGAGATTAATACTTTTTTAATCATCGGAATTTTCTTATTTTACTAATGGTTTTTCTGCCCAAGTGATAAACCTGATACCAGGTCGGGTGATAAATATAATCATAGGCACCAGGTGAAGCGACTCTCTGCCCACCAAAACCTTTTTTAAAGCGCGTAATACCCTCCCAGCGAGGCTGACTGTTGTCTTTGGGTGCAATACCCCAAAAATCATAAACCAAGAAGCCAGCGGCCTTAGCTTGCTTTATACTCTCCCACTGTAAGAGACTAGGTGCCATCAGTTTTCTATAGTTGTAATCTGACCCGCCGTGCAAATAAGTACAGCTCTGACCAAAATTTACCAAAAGATTTGCCGCCACCACCACACCATTGTATTCGGCTATCGCTAGTGTGCCAGCTCGACTAAGTAAAAGTGTTTCCCACAATAATTTATAATAGCTGTCACTGTGCACCGAAATCTGATTACGACCAGCTGTTAGTTTTATTAAACTTAAAAAATATTTTATATCTTCTTTTTCTTGGCTAAATCTTATCTGCACTCCATTTTTTTTAGCCACTATTATATTGTACCTGGTCTTGGGGTGCATGTCGGCCAAGAGATCATTTTCTTCTTTATCTAAATCTAAAATCCAAGTATCGCGCGGATGAATGTCTTTACTTTTTTTTAGTCTGGGAATGTTTATTTCCTCATTTGGCTCTAGGCGACAAAAAATTTCTTCTTTCTTTTTTGTAGTAATACAAATGTCTCTGGCTTTAGATAAGACTAATTTGCTTATTTCTTTTTTATCTTCACTTTTGATATTTTTTAAAAAAATCGGACCCTTTGGTGCTGTTAGGTAGCTCAAGCCCATGGGTAGGCTAGTTTCATAAAATAAACAAAGAGCTAAAATTTCATTTTCCTCTTCTACTACTAGTGGCCAAAAATTTTTATTTTGTTTTTTTAAAAACTCTATCCAAATTGAGCTTTGTAAAAAACTACCCGGTATGAATTTTTGGGAAAGTAAATGATCATAGTTGTTGTCTTGTCCAAGAACTATTTTCATATTTATTTTTTTAAATTTTTT
This sequence comes from uncultured Gammaproteobacteria bacterium, assembly GCA_964455165.1. Taxonomy (GTDB): domain Bacteria; phylum Patescibacteriota; class Patescibacteriia; order UBA1558; family GWA2-36-10; genus CALMZN01. The sequence continues at coordinate 2,866 of CAYVXP010000003.1, read as the reverse complement.
AAAGCCTGTTTTATTTTTTCCGACAAGTCGCCCTCAAGTTGTAAGCCGATGGTCATATCGACAGCCTCTCGCTCTTTGTAACCCAAGGAAACTAAAGCGGCTATCACCTGCTGATCGGTGTTGATCAAATTACCATCCACCGCCACATCGTCAATAAACTTTTCTTTTAGCTCGAGTACTAGGCGTTCGGCTGTTTTTTTACCAATACCAGACACCTGTTGTAAAAAGCTGGGATTACCGCTGGTGATAGCTCTTTTTAGGTCTTGAACCTCGGCCAAAGACATGACGCTCATGGCTGTCCTCGGACCAACCCCAGAAACAGATAAAAGTTGTTTAAAAAACACCAATTCTTCGGTATTTATAAAACCATAAAGATCTAGGGCATCCTCTTTTATATAAGAATGAATAAAAAATTCCACAAATTCGTTGATTTGCAGGTTACCCAGGTCTTTATTTTTCAAAAAAACCAAATAACCAACACCATTTACGTTTAAGATGCTTGATTTTTGGTCTTTCGATAAAACACTTCCTTTTAAATAGGCTATCATGTGTTTATAATAACAAATATAAAAATTATGAGCAATTTACAAACAAAAAAACATCCTAGATCGCGCACGGATGTTTCTTGCTTCATTTCTGAATCTTATATTTCTATAGCGCTTATCCATCTTTGTTCGACGCAAAGACAAACAAGTGTTCATCTATTATAGCAAATATATAATAATTTGCAAAAATACTTTTCAACAGCCTACTGTCTAATAGGCATAACTAAATAAATATAGTCTTCGTGACCGATTGGCCCCATAAGACCAGGTGAGGTGTTGTTGTTTATTTTTATAAATATTTCTTTTTGGTCAATATTGTTGAGACCATCTATCATGTAGCGATAGTTAAAAACTATATCGTTATTTTCACCGTTTATTTCGGCTGGGACTTTGGCCATACTTTTACCAGCGTGAGACGAGGCGGTGGTTATCACCACTTCGTTGGTAGCATTGTCAAAGCTCATCCTAATATCGTTGATACCCTGCTTACAAAACAATGATACCGCCTTGATGGCTGGTAACAATTTATCGGCCTCACATTTTATATTGGTGTTAAACTTGTCTGGAATAATCTGTTTGTAGTCTGGATAGTTTCCATCAATAACCCTTGAAACCAAATCAACACCATCTAGTGAAAACATTATTTGGTTTTCGTTAAAATATATTTTTAATTTTTTATCGACATTGTCACTCAAAATTCTCATTAACTCTTGTAGGGTTTTTAGGGGTATGATCAAATTACTTTCTTTTTCTTGGTTTGTTATTTTTATTTTCTTCTCGGCTAGTCGATAGCTATCAGTAGCAGCCAAGGTTAGTTGTTCTCCTTTAAAATTAAAATTGACTGCATTAATTTCCACTCTTGTATTGTCTAGTGAGGCAGCAAAAATTACTTGGCTTAAACTTTTTTTCAAATCAAGTGAAGATACCTCTATCTCGTGTTCTTTGGATATTTCTGGTATCAGAGGAAAATCCTCAGCCTCCATACCACGAATGGCTGTTTCTTGGTTTTTACTCTTTACTTCCAAGCTACCATCTTCAGCTAAAACTAGGGTTATGTTTTCTCTTGGTAAAAGATTAATAAAACTATTTAATAGTTTTGCGTCTACAGTGAAGGCGCCCTCTTCTTCTACCTTACTACGCACAAATACTTTTACTCCTATTTCTAAATCTGTTGTTATTAAAGTAATACCCTCTTTCTCTGCTTTTATTAAAACATTATTCAATATAGGTAAATTACTGTTCTTATTGGCAATATGCGAAACCAAGTTTAAACCCTGATTTAAGTTTTCTTGCGTACAGATAATTTTCATATTTATTATTATTAATTTATATATATATTATATATAGCCGTAGTAGGCATGGTGCATATGTTGATAAATAACTGGTGTATAAATTATTTGCTCAGCATTTTTAATCATTTTAAGTTAATTTACTTGTGTACAAACTGGAGAGGATCTTGTGCAGAAAGTAGACTTTTTTCTTACGGCGACAGTGTGAGGAATTTTTTTGTTACTTCTTACACAGCTTTCCACAAACTAATCAACAGTTTATTCATAGAGCTTTTGTTTCAGGACAGCGATGTCGTTTTTTATGCGCTCATCAGAGTCAACTAGTTGAGAAATTTTCACGCAGGCATGCATGGCAGTAGTGTGATCGCGGTTGCCAATCTCCTGTCCTATGTTAGGGAAAGAACTTTTGAGTTGTTCGCGCATCAAATACATAGCAATTTGTCTAGGCATGACTAATTCTTTTTTTCTGCTAGATCCCAAAAGCTCCTCCATGCTAATATCAAAAAAATCAATAACAGTTTTTAATAATTTTTTACTAGTCAATCCAGCCTTTTTTGGATTGGTAGAAATGCCACCCAATAGTGAGCGCACACTCTCTAAAGATGGCTTGGTGTTGTTGAGTTGGTGAAAGGCAATAATTCTATTGAGAGCACCCTCTAGTTCCCGAATATTTTCTTGGATACTTTCAGCCACCAGATGAACCATAGCTTTTTCTAGGAGGTAGTTTTTTTGTTGGCACTTGACCTCTAGGATGGCTACACGTGTTTCTAGGT
>CAYVXP010000003.1:0-249 GCA_964455165.1 uncultured Gammaproteobacteria bacterium | reverse complement strand
TCAGCAATCATACCCCACTCAAAACGGGAAATTAGTCTGTTTTCAATACCACCCAAGGCTTTTGGTGGTCTATCTGAGGAAAGTACTATTTGCTTGTTATTTTGGTGTAAAGCGTTAAAAGTATGGAAAAACTCCTCTTGAGTTTGCTCTTTTCCAGCAATAAACTGGATATCATCTATCAAAAGCACGTCCACATTGCGGTAAATGTTCTTAAATTCGTCTGTTTGTCCTCTTTTTATAGCAAAAATA
>CAYVXP010000002.1:15194-18941 GCA_964455165.1 uncultured Gammaproteobacteria bacterium | reverse complement strand
GATAAATATTTAGCCAAAGATAAAATATTTTATCGCTGTGCTAATCCCAAAATTCGTAAAATAGACCATAAAAATAATTGGAATGATTTTGTGAATCAGGGCAGGAATTTTTTTACTGATAATATTAATAAATTACCAGAGCCTCAGGGCGCTTTTGCCAAGGCGATCATTTTAGGCAATCAAAAAGAAGTACCAAAATATTTAGTCAATCAATTTAGTCGTACGGGCTTAACTCATATTATCTCTATTTCTGGCTTGCATATGGTGATTATAATCTGGCTGATGTATGCCTTGCTCGGGACCTTGGGTTTATACAGACAGCAAGTATTTATATTTTTATTTCTAGCTCTATTAGCTTATCTGTATTTGATTGGCTTCATCAGTCCAGCTCTCCGGTCGAGCGCTATGATTTTATTAGCTTTACTTGGTCCGCTTATCAAACGGCAGACTTTTTCTTTGTATAGCGTGATTTTTTTGGCTGATCTTTTCGTCCTGGCCAATCCTTATTTTTTATTATTTGATATTAGTTTTCAGCTTTCATTTTTAGCAGTTTTTGGCTTGATATTTTATAGTAATTTTTTTAATAATTTATATAAAAAAATACCTAATACCTTGAAAATCAGAGAGACTTTGTCTGTGACCTCAGCCGCCCAGATGTTTACTTGGCCATTGACCGCTTATTATTTTGCTAATGTTTCGTTAGTAGCGGCTATAGCCAATTTTTTAGCCCTACCTTTATTCCCTTTTATTTTAGTATTGACCATACTGCTGGCTATTTTTGGCCAAATACCAATATTGAGCGCTGTTATCTTGTGGCCCTTGGATCTGCTTCTCAGACTTTGTTTCAAAATCATGGAGATATTGGCTAGTTTTCAATATGCCGCTTTGAGTATTGCTGGTTTTGACTGGCAGTTTTTGTTGCTTAGTTTTGTTTTTGTTATAATTATCACTATTATCATCAAGCCCCAAAAATATGAAGCGCCAGATTAATATTATTATTTTTATTGTTTTAACTAGCTTGATTTTTTTGTGGCAAAATATTGACACGAAAAGTAATTTTGAAGCTTGTTTCTTGGATGTTGGTCAAGGAGATGCAGAATTTTTTCGTACCGCTAGTGGCCAAAACATTTTAGTCGACGGAGGAGCGGATAATAATCTTTTGCCAGTTTTGGGTCAGTGTCTGCCTTGGTGGGACAGAAGTATAGACTACATATTTATTTCCCACTACCACGATGATCATTATGCTGGCTTAGTTGATTTACTTGATAAATACCAAGTAAAAAATATCATCACTCCAGCCGAGAAGCCTGACACTGCCCTGTACTCAGCTTGGCTTTATGTTTTGGATAAGTATGATTTGCAAGAGCAGACAGCGATTACTGGTCAAAAATATGATTTTGGTCAAGGAGTGACACTGGAAATATTAAAAGCTGATGATGTACTTAGTAAAAATACCAATGATGATTCACTAGTGTTAAAAATATCTGATCAGCAAGTTGATTTTTTATTGATGGGTGATTTGCCTAGCGAACAAGAAAAAGTATTATTAGAGCAAAATATAAATTTGAATAGTGAAATTTTGAAAGTCGGGCATCATGGCAGTAAGTATTCTTCATCGGCAGATTTTCTCCAAGCAGTCGAGCCACAGCTTTGTATCATCGAGGTTGGTATTGATAATAAATATGGACATCCTCACCAAGAAGCTCTTGATCGTTTCCAAAAAAATAATTGTCTGGTCAAGGAAACTAAGGATTTGGGAATTATCAGGGTATTTAGTGATGGACAGAAGTGGTGGCTAAAATAAGCTTGGTAAATTATCTATACCTTGGGCCTATTGACCACTTTCTATATATTACCTACAATTAAAGCAACTGAAAGCCTAGTGACCCCCAAAGGAGGGACATAGGGTCGCCAAGACTTCCAGCCTAGCCATCCGCCAGGCACTGAAAACGGGAGATTTTTTTCCCAGTACTTTGCCGGAGGTTTCCAGGCCTATGAATGTCTTCAGTTTTGGGGGTCAAAAGACCTCCTAACACACATCACCTGGTTCATGCACGGACCCTCGGGAGATGAGTAGCTCCATGAACACCGCTCCAACCACCAGTTAGGTGTCCGTAACTGGGCGGTAGCTTTTCAAGCGCCGCCCAGCTTTTTTTATTTGCTTTTTGCTTGTTTTTATCATATAATTAAAGCGCTTTAAAATACTATATAAATATATGACTGATAAAAAAATTAAAATTCTTTTGATAGAAGATGAAGAAATGTTGGCCAATATGTATGAGGTCAAATTTAAAAATGAAGGTTACGATTTAACTAAGGCTATGGACGGATCCATGGGTTTGGAGTTAGCCAAGAGTACAACGCCAGATTTTATTTTATTGGATATCATCATGCCTAAAATGGATGGCTTCTCTGTGCTGAAAACATTGAAAGAAGACGCTGTGACCAAAAATATTCCCGTCATGTTACTCACCAATCTTGGTCAAGATGAAGATGTGCAGCGTGGTAAACAACTCGGTGCCGTTGGTTATCTAGTCAAGGCCAATATTACGCCTTCTGAAGTTGTGGCCTCCGTCAAGCGTGAGCTAGATAAACTGGCTAAGTAAAAAATAATAAATTATAATAATTCACCCGATATTTTTTAAAGGGTGAATTTGTAATAATAAATAAATTTATGGAACAACACATTGAAAGAAGTTTAGTTTTACTAAAGCCTGATGCTATCAATCGCGGTTTAGTCGGCGAGATACTTCATCGTTTTGAACGCACTGGTTTGAAAATTATTGGCTTGAAGATGGTCTGGTCAGACAAAGATACGGCCATGAAGCATTACACCGAAGATTTAGCCAAGAGACGTGGAGAAAAAGTTCGCGAGTTGATGATCAGTATGATTACCTCTGGACCAATTGTGGCTATTGCTATCGAAGGTGTTGAGGCTATTGAGGTTATCCGCAAGATGGCTGGTGATACAGAGCCCAAAAAAGCTGCTCCTGGTACTATTCGTGGTGATTATGCTCATGTGTCTTATGGCTACGCTGATAAAAATGAAATTGGAGTATTCAACTTGATTCATGCTTCATCTAGCGCTGAAGAAGGTGTGCAAGAAATAAATGTTTGGTTCAACGATTTTGAGCTACAAGATTATCGTCCAGATTATATCAAGCATACTATTGCTCGTAAGGAATAATATTTTAAAATAAAAACCGTTAATTTCATTAGCGGTTTTTTTATTTGTCCGAGTTTTTATAATGTGCTATTATAAATATAGGTTGTTAATCTTTGGCAATACACATAACTCTACAACCTGACTCCTTGGGAATCTTATATTGGCTAGAACTGCGGTTTTAGCTTGCGGATACCCACTTTATTTGGGGAGTTAGCTATTGTCAAATTATACAGCCCCAGTCGTCGGAGATGCACTTTATTATTAAGCGCAAACTATGTTAGATGACTTGCGAAAAGGCGTCTAATCTGCAATAATATGCGATTAAGACGTCTTTTTGTTTTCGTCTGGTTCCTTGATACAAGGCAAAAGTGTAGCAAACAAAGGAGTAGGGTAATGTCCATTTACTACAATGCTACTTTGTTGAAAAAGTTGCAGACTTACCGTCTATTTTTGTTTGACCTTGATCGGACTTTGGTCGAGACAGATTGGGACTACCTCTTGGGAGTCGTACAGCAGACCATTCAGCGTTGTGGAGGAAAATTTTCTCCGTGTCGTTAGCAGGTTCAGGATTTCTGGGTTGG
>CAYVXP010000002.1:0-15184 GCA_964455165.1 uncultured Gammaproteobacteria bacterium | reverse complement strand
CCGCGTGGTGATTTTATCAAGTGCGTGTTCAAGATCAAGCCAGCTAATTTTTGGCAAGAGCATCGGGTCCTAGACACTGTGGCCAATCGCATGGCCCACACCAAGGCTATCGCTGGTGTCGAGGAGAACCTGCGTTGGCTTGTAGGCTTGTACAAGATGGCAGGTGTCATCACAGCAGCGCGACCGATGATTGCACAGGCTCAGCTCAGGTTACTGGACTTCCAGTTTGACAATGTCTTGTCGGTCTCTGAGCATCCGTCGCTTGCTTGCAAGCCTGAGCCCGCTGGACTGTACTACATGATGCTGATGATGGGCTGTGCCCCTGAGGAGACAGTCTACATCGGTGATAGTGTTGACGACTATCACTTTGCCTGCGCTGCTGGTGTGGATTTTATCCACTACCAACACGAAGGTCGGTCCTTCTTTTATAGAGATCCACCGCTAGTTGTTTTTAGTGATTGGAGGAATAGTCCTTTTTTACAGATGTGATTCTTCAAAAGAATCAAAGCATCTTTTAGCCCCACGACAGGAGTCATCCTAGTGGGGCTAAATTTTTTTACATAAAAAAGAAGACGCAAATTACAATATTGACCTTTTTTGTGTTTAACACTTATAATATGTATATAATTAATTTTTGTATAATTTTATGACCAAAGAAGAAGCAGAAATATTAATGACCAAAGCCAAAGAAGGGGAATTGAATGCCGAAGAAAAATTGGCCTTATTAACATATGTAAATAGTATAGTAGGCGATTTGCAACAAGATATTGATAATTTAAATAATAAGTAAAAATATTATGGGTGAAAACATGTGGCCTGGTTCAAATCCAGCAGAAAATCCTATAGAACAACCAATACATGATGGTGAACAAAAAATTGAGGGAGAAATTGATCAACAACTTCAAGAGCTTTCTACCGGCTTGGATGGTGTTCAAAAATCTTTAGAAAGTTTAGATCAAGGTGACAATACACCAGAGCGTACTAATGCTCTTAAAAAAATTTGGGAAAAATATAAAGAGATTGAGGGTGCTGTGAATATCGTCTTGTTGATTAGTGGTAGTTCTACTATTGGTCAAGCGGCTCATAAAATATTTACTCACTCAGGAGACAATGCAGAAATTACCCGCTCATTGATTACCGGTGTTGCCCTATTGGCGGCTGGTATAGCTGGCTCTATACATGAGCTTAAAAAATAAAAAAATTAGTTTAAAAATATACAGTTAATTTTTTGCATATTTTATACAAAAAAACACTCCCCAAAGCGGGGAGTGTTTATAAATTTAGTAAATTTAAACAGTAGCTTCCTTTTTTTTCTTGTTGATGCTCTTGATACAAGAAGTACAAACAGAAGTTCTTTTGCCGTCAATTTTTTTGCTTTGCAAATTGATATTCATGCGGCGTTTGGTGGCAATATGGGAGTGACTGACACTATATCCCATGATAGCTTGTCGTCCACAGGTGGAACAAATTCTGGCCATATACTTTGATTTTTATAATAATTAAGCTATAATAATTGAATAATATTTCAACATATTAGCATAAAATTATTAATTTGTAAAGATCTATGCTTATTGATTCACTAAGAAGCGACCCCAAGGAATTTTTTGCTGTTTTTCTGGCCCTTACTTATGCCCTGACCATCCATGAATACGCCCATGCTTTGGCTGCTTCGGCTCTAGGTGATCAGACCGCCAAAAACAATGGCCGCCTATCACTCAGTCCTTTGGCCCACATGGACCTCATAGGCACCCTGATGCTTTTGTTTGCTGGTTTTGGCTGGGGCAAGCCAGTGCCGGTCAATCCTTATAATCTGAAGTATAAACGCTGGGGTGAATCATTGGTCTCCTTGGCTGGTCCAGTGTCCAATTTTTTAAGCGTATTATTATTTGCTCTAATATTTAAGATGGTTGCTCCTTACTATGATTTTAGTAATATGTTGATGGTTTTCTTGTCTTTTTTGATAGTAGTCAACGCTATTTTAGGGGTTTTCAACCTGATACCAATACCACCGCTTGATGGCTCCAAAGTTTTATTTGCTATTTTACCTGACAAATGGGAGGGTTTTAAGCACAAATTAGCCATCAATGGCCCTTGGATTTTATTGGCCGTTATATTGCTCGATAGCTGGGGTGGGGTCAATATTTTATCTCGTTTGTTTGCCGGTGTAGTCAATTTTATAGAGGTTTTGCTATAAAAGGACCAGCCCAATTCTTGACTTATTAATTTCTTTATGCTATTTTATGGAAGCATTTTTAAGCAGCAATGCTTATATTTTTAATAACCAATTTTAATTAAATGCCTACAATTCATCAATTATTGAAAAAACCAAGAAAGTCTCCAAAAGTAAAGAGTAAGACTCCTGCTTTGATGATGACTTTGAATACTTTGCGTCGCAGCAAAAAAGACTTGCCAAAAGGTTCTCCTTTTAAGCGTGGTGTCTGTGTCAAAGTAACAACTACTACTCCAAAAAAACCAAACTCCGCTTTGCGTAAGATTGCCAGAGTGCGTTTGTCCAATGGTATGGAAGTCACTGCTTACATCCCAGGTGAAGGTCACAATTTACAAGAACACAGCATCGTGATGATCCGTGGCGGTAGGGTAAAAGATTTACCAGGTGTCCGCTATCACATTGTCCGTGGTGTCTATGATACTCAAGGTGTTTCCGGTCGTAAGCAAGGTCGCTCACTATATGGTGCCAAACGAGAAAAGAAAGGCGCTAAAAAATAATTTTTTAAATAATTAAGATAAGGTATTAAACAAATTAAAAAGTTTTCAGGTTTGCGGGTTAGATAATTGCAAGATAAAACTTTTAAACTTTCACACTAAACTATATGAGAGGTAAACCAGTTACAAAAAGAGTCATTGCTGCTGATCCAAAATTTCAGCGTGTTGATATTGCAAAATTGATCAACAAAGTAATGCGTCAAGGTAAAAAAACAATTGCTCAAAAAATTGTTTATGGTGCCTTGGAATATATTTCCAACAAGACTAAGCAAGATGCTATAGAAATATACGATGTGGCTATGAGAAACATCGCCCCAAATCTAGAAGTCAAAGGTAAGCGTATTGGCGGTGCCAACTATCAGGTACCTATCGTAGTTACTGGAGAACGAAAAGTGATTTTGGCTCATCGCTGGTTGATCGAAGCTGCTAGTCATCGCAAGGGTATGCCCGCTCACAAGGCCTTGGCCGAAGAGCTATTGGCTGCCTCCAAAAATGAAGGTGAAGCTATCAAAAAGAGAGAAGATGTTCAACGCATGGCCGAAGCCAATCGCGCTTTCGCTCACTTTGGATAAATAAAAAATTTAATTTTAATATAAAATAATTCACGCCTGTTTTTCAGGCGGGTTATATCTTTAAAAAATTTGTATGCCTAGACTACATCCATTAGAAAACGTAAGAAACATTGGCATTATTGCCCACATTGACGCTGGAAAAACTACTGTTTCCGAGCGTATTCTTTTTTATACCGGAAAAAAGCACAAGATTGGTGAAGTACACGAAGGTGCTGCTGAAATGGATTGGATGGAGCAGGAGAAAGAGCGTGGTATCACTATCACTTCTGCTGCCACTACTTGTTTTTGGCCATTGCCTGAGTGGCTGGGTGGTGAAAAAGCTAATATCAATATCATCGATACACCAGGACACGTCGACTTTACTGTCGAGGTAGAAAGATCTCTGCGTGTATTGGATGGTGGTGTCGTAGTGTTTGATGGTGTCGCTGGTGTCGAGCCACAGTCAGAAACTGTCTGGCGTCAAGCTGACAAATACAAAGTGCCTCGTATTGCTTTTGTCAATAAAATGGATCGCATGGGTGCCAATTTTTATTGGGATTTAGAGACCATTCACGAGCGTTTGGTCAAACATGCTCACCCAATGCAGTTGCCAATCGGCGCCGCTGAAACTTTTCAAGGCATCATCAATCTTCTAGAAAGAGAAGCTTGGTATTATCTTGACGAAGATGGTAAGAATTTTGAAGTACGACCAATTCCTGAAGACATGAAAGAAAAAGTAGAGGAGTTTCGTGCTAAGTTGATTGAAGCCATTGTCGAGCATGATGAGAAGTTGATGGAAAAATATCTCAATGGTGAAGAGATTGCTATATTGGATTTGAAAAAAGTTTTACGTCAGGCCACTATTACTGGCAAATTGGTTCCAGTGCTTTGTGGTTCTGCTTTGAAAAATAAAGGTGTGCAGTTTTTATTGGATGCTATCACTGCCTATCTACCATCTCCACTCGATGTGCCAGAGCTAGAAGGTACTGAACCAAGAAATGAAGAGCACAAGATATTAGTCAAATCAGGTGACAATGATCCATTTACAGCTTTAGCTTTCAAAGTAGCTACTGACCCTTATGTCGGTCGTCTGACTTTTATTCGTGTTTATGGTGGTCAGCTTACCTCTGGTTCCTATGTCTTGAATGCCAACAAAGAAAAGAAAGAACGTATTGGTCATATTTTGAGAATGCATGCCAATCATCGTGAAGAAGTATCAGAAATTTTTGCTGGTGATATCGTCGCTGTGGTGGGCTTGAAAGATACTACTACTGGTAATACTTTGTCTGATGTCGATCATCCAGTCATTTTGGAAAGTATGGATTTCCCAGAGCCAGTCATCCACGTGGCTGTCGAGCCAAAGACCAAAGCCGACCAAGAAAAAATGGGCATGGCTTTATCCAAATTGGCCGAAGAAGATCCAACCTTTACTATTCGTACTGATGAAGAAACCAACCAGACCATCATCGGTGGTATGGGAGAATTACATTTGGAAATCATTGTCGATCGTATGAAGCGTGAGTTTGGTGTTTCTGCCAATGTCGGTGCTCCACAAGTAGCCTACAAAGAAACTATTCGTAAAACTGCCGAAGCCGAAGGAAAATATATCAAACAATCCGGTGGTCGTGGTCAATATGGTCACTGCGTCCTACGTCTTGAGCCTATGGAGCGCGGTGCTGGCTTTGAATTTGTGGATGAGACTAAAGGCGGTTCTATTCCTAGAGAATTTATCCCAGCTATTGAAAAAGGTATCAAAGAAACTTTGGACAATGGTGTTTTGGCTGGCTACAGAGTAGTAGATATCAAAGTAGCTGTCACTGATGGTTCCTATCATGATGTCGACTCTTCCGAAGCCGCTTTCAAAATCGCTGGTTCCATGGCTTTCAAAGAAGGTTTCAACAAAGCTAATCCAGCCATCTTAGAGCCTGTCATGAGCGTCGAAGTAGTCACTCCCGAGCAATATATGGGTGATATCATCGGTGATATCAACTCCAAGCGTGGTCAAGTCAGTGAAATGTTTGACCGAGCTGGCGCCAAAGTTATCCACTCATTAGTGCCTCTATCGGAAATGTTTGGCTATTCTACTACTTTACGCAGTATGTCTCAGGGTAGATCCAGTTACAATATGGCCTTTGCCAAGTATCAAGAAGTGCCAACCAATATTGCTGAAGAAATCAAGAAAAAGAATAACGGATAAAATAACCCTTCCAAACCTCCCCTTAACAGGGGAGGCTTTTTTGTTTATAGATCTTTGAAATTAAAAGTCCCCCTGTTAAGGGGGATTTAGGGGGTTAAAAAAAAGACCCCGCTCCAACAACCATGGTGGTTGTGAAGCGGGATCAGAGACGCGTGTGTGCGTCTCGGAGGAGTCGTGCTACTTGAACTTGATCTTCGCCGTGACCCGCCGTCTGATGATGGCGGCGATCACCGTCAGGCAGACGGCGATCATCAGGGTGGCCATCGCCCCGAAGAAGCAGACCATGATCAGTGTGACCATGTCCTCCGGCGCACCAGAGCGGTTGGCCATGATGAAGGCCGGAATGGTCATCATCAGCAGCGCTACGGCTGCCAGGAGCCATTTTACTGCCATGGCTTCGATCCGGATCCAGTCCTGGTGCCGGCTGTCGGTCGTCGTGGTGTTCATTATTCTCTCCTTGTGTTTGGCAGCTTGTGCTACCACTTGACTTTCGGATCCTCATCTGAAGCCACTAGATATATAGCAGAGGCTAGGGTCTAGTGGATTCGGATGAAGCGGGGACAGCTGAAACGACTAGCGTTTTTCCGTCCCCAGATTTTAGTGCTGTGGATTTTTCCGAGCACTATACTGGAGCTAAGTTGCTTAGCTTGAAGCTAGGCCAGAGAAAAAGTATAGATTATTGAGCCGAAACCCAATAAAATAATATTTTTTAACTGTTCTTAGGGCTCCAATATAGTGTCTAGAAAATGTGTTTTTTTAAAGGTCTTTTATGTTTAATAGAGTATTATAGCATATATACTATATCTTGTCAATACCTATATTTGTTTAAGTAAAGTAGAGGATTTCTCAATGCGCTACGCTTACTCGAATAAATTATCTTAATTTGACAAAAGCCCCAGTATTTTATAAGATATCAGCTAATAAACAGCAAAAATATGGCTAATTTTAAAAATTTGGAAAAGGTTTTGGAGCTCACAGCCAAAACAGGTGATAAAGTCATAGTTATTTCCGAAACTCACGAGCCTTTTGTCATTTTGGCTCTCAAAGAATACCAAGCTTTGATGACCCACAATACCAGCTTGCAAGAGTTGACTGAGCAAGAGCTTTTGGAGAAAATCAACCGTGATATAGCCGTTTGGAAGGCTTCACAGGAGGATTTGTCCGTTGATTACAACCTTGATCAATTCAAAGTTGAGTCCAAAGACAAGGCATCTGGCGTTGTTTCACAGGCCAATCCTATTTTTCAAAAACCAGTTGACACTCCAGAGGTCGAAGAAGAGGAGAAATATTACATCGAGCCAGTAGAATAATTTTTGGCTAAAATTAGCAAAAATATCCCTAAAAACAGGATATTAGCTTATCCCCTTGCCAAAACTATAATTCTTTGCTATAATCTTTTCTGTTTTACATATAAATATTATTAATAATTAATCAATAAATTTAAAGATAGTTGGTTAACAAAACCCCGGGGCTTTATCTAAATAAATGCCATCAGGGTGCTATCAAAGGAGATTAAAAAGATGGCAGAATTTCAACGAACAAAAACACACGTCAATGTCGGTACTATTGGCCACGTTGACCACGGCAAAACCACTTTAACAGCCGCTATTTTGAAAGTCATTAGCGCTAGTGGTGGTGTAGCCCAAACCAAGAACGTCGATCAGATCGACAACGCCCCAGAAGAGCGTGAGCGTGGTATTACCATTGCTACCGCCCACGTTGAGTATGAGACTGACAAAAGACATTATGCTCACGTCGATTGTCCAGGACACGCTGACTATGTGAAAAACATGATCACTGGTGCCGCTCAAATGGATGGTGCTATTTTAGTGGTATCAGCTGCTGACGGCCCTATGCCTCAGACCAGAGAACACATCTTGTTAGCTCGCCAAGTTGGCGTGCCTTACATTGTTGTTTTCTTGAACAAGATGGATCAAGTAGATGATCCAGAGTTAGTTGACTTGGTAGAAGAAGAAATCAGAGATCTTTTGAAAAAATATGAATTCCCAGGTGACAAGACTCCTATCATCCGTGGTACTGCTGTCAAAGCCTTGGAAAATCCAGCTGGCGAAGATGCCAAACCAATTCATGAACTTTTGAAAGCTCTTGATGAATATATTCCTGATCCAGTGCGTGACACTGACAAACCATTCTTGATGCCTATCGAAGATATCTTCTCAATCGAAGGTCGCGGTACTGTCGTGACTGGTCGTATTGAAAGAGGTGTCATCAAGCTAAATGACGATGTAGAAATTGTCGGTTTATTGGACACTCAAAAAACAGTAGTTACTGGTATTGAGATGTTTAACAAACAGTTGAACGAAGGTATGGCTGGCGACAACGCTGGTTTATTGCTACGTGGTACCAAAAAAGACCAAGTACAAAGAGGTCAAGTTTTGTGCAAACCAGGTAGTATCACTCCTCACACCGAGTTTGAAGCTCAGATTTATATCTTGAGCAAAGACGAAGGTGGTAGACATACTCCATTCTTCAAAGGTTACAAACCACAATTTTATATCCGTACTACTGACGTGACTGGTGAAATTATTTTACCAGAAGGTACTGAGATGATTATGCCTGGCGATACTGCCAATTTGCATATCAAATTGATTCACCCAGTAGCTTTGGAGCAAAATTCCAAGTTTTCCATCCGTGAAGGTGGCCACACCGTCGGTGCTGGTGCCGTCACTAAGATTATAAAATAATTTATTTCCCAAGCCCTCGCGAGGGGGCTTGGGTTGAATAATTTTTAGAACATTAAGTAAATAATAAACCATTTCAATTCCATGCAAGCCAAAGAAGTCAAAGAAGAAGGTCAATCCAGAATCCGCATCAAGATTCGCGCTTTTGATCACAAGATCATCGATCAGTCCACCAAGACTATCATTGATACAGTTGATCGTACTGGCGCCAAAGTCATTGGACCGATTCCACTGCCTACTGAGAAAAAGAAATTCACTGTGTTGAGATCTACTTTTGTACACAAGGATGCTCGTGATCAATACGAGATGCGCGTACACAAAAGAATGTTGGATATTTTGAATCCAACTCCTCAAACTGTTGATTCCTTGATGAATCTCAATTTGCCGGCTGGTGTAGATATTGAAATTAAAATGTAAGTCCTCGTAATTTACGAGAGATAAAAATAAAAATGTATTTATCTGTTGTCATAACCCCGAATTTTTTGGGAAGTGTGATGACCTGGATGAAAACGTTTTAGGGAAAAATCGCCAAATTTAATTTAGAAAAATTTGAAAAAAGTTGAGTTAGCTAATCTTAGAGCTAGCCATCGCGATTTTGTCCTTAAAAATAAGTATTTTTAAAGATAAAGTCGCGATTTTTAATTAATTATAGATATGGCCAAGTTTATTCTAGGAAAAAAGTTACACATGACCCAAAGATTTTTGGCTGATGTTACTTGGGTACCGGTAACTGTCGTCGAGGCTGGTCCTTGCGCGGTTACTCAGGTCAAAAACGAGAACAATGATGGTTATAAAGCCGTTCAGATTGGTTTTGGCTCCAAAAGGATGCTAAATAAACCACTGGCAGGACATTTGAAAGGTTTGGAAAATTTTCGCCATGTGCGAGAATTTCGTGTTGATCAAGATGGTGCCTTTGATCGTGGTAAAGTGATTGATGTCAGTAGTTTCCAAAATGGAGATTATTTGGATGTCACTGCTATTTCCAAAGGAAAAGGTTTTCAAGGTGTAGTGAGACGTCATGGTTTTCATGGTTCTCCTGCTACCCATGGACACAAAGATCAATTGCGTATGCCTGGATCCATCGGTGCTGGTGGCGTACAACACGTCTTCAAAGGTACTCGTATGGGTGGACGCATGGGTGGTGACCAAATCACTATCAAAAATTTAGAAGTTGTTGAAGTTGATTTAGAAAAGAATTTACTTTATATCAAAGGCGCAGTGCCAGGTTCTAGAAATTCTTTATTGATGATCAAAGCTGATGGCGAAGTGATTTTGAAAGACAAAGTTGAAGCCAAGCCTGAGGCTAAGGTAGAAGAAGTAGTAGCTACACCAGAAGCCCAGACAGAAGAAGCTGTAACTGAAGAAGTTAAAGTTGAGGCTGTTGAGCCAGAAGTAGTAGTTGTTCCAGAAGAAAAAGTAGAATCAACAGAAGCATCCGCCCAAGGCGGACCCGCCTCGGGTGGGAAGGTTGAAGACCAAGTAGAGGAAGCCAAGAAAGAATAAATATATGTCAGATATTAAAGTAAAATTATATAACTGGCAGGGTGAAGTCATTGGCGATGAAAAGGTAGATGCTAAATTTTTTGGTGTCAAAATCAATCCTGTAGTTGTCCAACAAGTAGTCATCGCTCAACGCGCCAACTCTCGTGAAACTTTGGCTCATACCAAAGGTAGATCAGAGGTGCGTGGTGGTGGTCGCAAGCCCTGGAAACAAAAAGGTACTGGCCGTGCTAGACATGGCTCTATCCGCTCACCTTTGTGGGTAGGTGGAGGTATTACTTTTGGTCCTACTACTGACAGAAATTTTTCCGTCAAGATAAACAAGAAGATCAAAGCCGCTGCCTTGAAGATGGTCATGGCCGACAAATTAATTAGCGACAATTTGATTGTTGTCGATAATTATGACATGAAAGACACCAAGACCAAGTCTTTGCAAGATGCTTTGAAGAAATTACCAGTCAATGGTAAATCAGTCTTGATTGTCACTGCTTCTGCTAAAGATAATGTTAATTTAGCTGCCAAGAATTTGAAAAAAATAGAAACTATTTTTGTTGGTAGTTTGAATGTAGTTGATTTGTTGAAATACCAATATCTAGTGGTAAACAAAGCAATGTTGACTAAGATTCAAGAGCATTATAGAAAATAAAGTATATGGCTATATTTAAAAAAAGACCAGAAAAAACATTAGTGAAGCGTGGTGCTAAGCCAGCTAAAAAAGAAGGTGCTGTAGCCAAAGTGAAAGCTACTTCCGAATTAAAACCTTTGAAAGCTATCGGACGCCCAGCTAAATACTTGATCAAGCCAGTGATTTCAGAAAAATCTACTATGGTCAATGCTTTGAATAAATATATTTTTGAGGTATCACAAGATGCCAACAAAGTTGAGATCAAGAAAGCTATTCAAGAGTTATATAATGTCCGACCAACTAGCGTCAATATCATTATTTCTGATGGTAAGTATGTCAGATACGGACGCAATTATGGTCAAACAAAAAAAATTAAGAAAGCTATTGTTACTTTAAGAAAAGGTGACAGCATTAAATTGTACGAAGGAATATAGTGCACAAAATATATGCCGATTAAATTATACAAACCAACTACCTCTGCTCGTCGCCACACTTCAGTGCTGGTGCGAAAAGATCTCTCCAAGAAAAAACCAGAGAGAGCTTTGGTATATCACAAAAAAAGAGCCGCTGGTCGCAATGCTCAAGGTAAAATCACTGTTCGTCATCAAGGTGGTGGAGCCAGAAAATTGGTTAGAATCGTTGATTTTCTACAAGACAAATATGATATTCCTGGTGTAGTCAGAACTTTGGAATACGATCCAAACCGCAATACCACTATCGCTTTGATTTTTTATAAAGATGGTGAGAAGAGATATATTATTGCTCCTGATCAAATCAAGGTTAAAGATATTGTGGTTTCCTCTTTGAAAACTGTTCCTATGAATATTGGTAATAGAATGCCATTGGGGCAGATGCCTACCGGTACTTTGGTTCACAATGTTGAAATCAATCCAGGTAAAGGTGGTAAAATGGCTCGCTCCGCTGGTAATTCTTTATTGTTAACTTCTCTAGATGGTGAAAAAGCAATTTTGAAAATGCCAAGTGGTGAAATCAGAATAGTTTTGAGCCGTTGTTCTGCTAGCGTTGGTGTGCCTAGTAATCCAGAATTCAGAAATATCCGCTGGGGTAAGGCTGGACGTATGAGACATCGTGGTATCAGACCAACTGTCCGTGGTAAAGCTATGAATCCAGTCGATCATCCTCATGGTGGTGGTGAAGGTCACAACCCAATCGGTTTGAAAGCACCAAAAACTTATACTGGTAAAAAAGCCTTGGGTGTCAAAACTAGAAAAGCCAATAAGTATTCCAACAAATTTATTATTCAAAGACGCAGCAAGAATAAATAAAATCCTATGTCAAGAAGTTTAAAAAAAGGTCCTTTTACCGATGCTAAGCTATTAAAAAAAGTAGCCAATCTAAAATCGGGAGAAGGTAAAATAATCAAAACCTGGTCAAGGGTTTCTGTAATATCTCCAGAAATGGTTGGTTTTACCTTTGGTGTTCACAATGGTCGTGAGCATATACCAGTGTACGTGGTAGAAAACATGGTTGGTCATCGTTTGGGAGAATTTTCTCCTACCAGAAAATTTGTCAGTCATGGTGGTAAGATGGCCAAGAGTCAAGCTAAAGATACTAAGTAATATATATGATTGAGGTTAAAGCTAACTTATTTAATGTCAACATTAGCGCTAAGAAAATGCGTCTAGTGGCTGACACAGTGCGTGGCAAAGGTGTTGCTAAAGCAGAGAGTATTTTGACTGTCTTGCCAAAGAGATCAGCACCAATTTTATTGAAACTTTTGCGTTCAGGCATAGCCAACGCCAAAGATCGTTATGAATTGAACTCTGATGATTTGATAGTAAAGAGTGTCATGGTCAATGAAGGCGTAGCTACCAAGCGTTGGAAGCCATCAGCCTTTGGTCGTGCTCATGCTTTCAAAAAACATTCTTGTCACGTTATTTTAGTCTTGGCCTTAAAAGCTGGATCAGTCAGTAAATTGCGTGAGAAAAAATCTGAACCAGTAGAAACAGTTGATTTGACCAAAGTAGACAAAAAATCTGATATCAAAGAAGGTCCAAGTCAAGATAATAAAAAAGGTAAAAATTCATCAAAGAAAATTAAAGATAGTCAAAATCCCGACCATAAGGTCAAGGGCCTAAGAGTAAAAACTGGTTAATAATATGGGAAAGAAAATCAATCCAAGAGTATTTCGTTTAGGTATGAGTGAAAGCTGGCGTTCACGCTGGTTTGCCTCAAAAGATTATGCTGAGCTTTTAGAGCAGGATATTAAGATTAGAAAATTTCTAACCAAAGAATTGCGCGAAGCTAGTCTTGATCGTATCGAAATCGAAAGAAGTAGAGGAGAAATCATCGTCAATATCACCGCTGCCAAACCAGGCGTTATTATTGGTCGTGGCGGCAGCAGTGTCGAAGATATCAAGATGAAGGTGAGACGTAAATTTTTGGAAAAGAATACCAAATTGCAGATCAATATCACTGAGGTTTCCGTTCCAAATTTGTCAGCCAACGTCATTGTGCAGGCTATCAGAGAAGATCTGGAAAAAAGAATGCCTTTCCGCCGCACTATGAAGATGAATATCGACAAGGTCATGAAGGCTGGCGCCAAGGGTGTCAAAATCATGGTGGCTGGTCGTTTGAATGGAGCAGAAATTGCCCGTACTGAGAAGTTGACTCAAGGTAAAATACCTCTACAAACTATCAGATCAAACATAGACTACAGTCGTGGTATTGCTCAGACTATGTATGGTGTCATCGGTCTAAAAGTTTGGATTTACAAAGGTGAGTATTTTGATAAAAAAGCCAAAGAAAAAGAAGCTACCAAAGCTCCTCAAAAGACTGTGAAATTATTTAACAAAGAAAAAGCTGTGTCTTTGGAATCATTGACCAAACAAACCGCCAAAGCCCCAGTTCGCAAGGCCGAAAAGAAAGTAACTAAATAACTTTATGTTAGCGCCAAAAAAGACAAAACATAGAAAATGGCAGCGTGGTGACCAAATCAAAGGTAAGGCTACTCGTTTGAATAACCTATCATTTGGTGAGTATGGTATCAAAACCATGGAAGCCGGCTGGGTCACAGCTAGACAGATTGAATCCGCTCGTCGCGCTATTGTTGGTTATATCCAAAGAAGTGGTAATGTTTTTATCCGCATCTTCCCTGACAAGCCAATTACTTTCAAAGGCAATGAAATGCCTATGGGTAAAGGTAAGGGTGCTGTCGATCACTATGTCGCCGTGGTAAAACCAGGTACTATTCTTTTTGAAATCAAGGACGTTGATGAAAAGACTGCTCGTCGTGCTATGGAGTTGGCCAAACATAAGTTGTCAGTCAAATGTAAGTTTATTAGCAAAGAATTAAGATAAATTTATGGATTTAAAAGAATTACAAAAATTTGCCGATCAGGAGTTACATACTCATTTATCTGACTTGAGAAAGAAAGTCCGTGAATTTAGATTTAGTATTGCTAATAGCCAGTTGAAAAATGTTCGCTTGATGCGCCAAAGCAAAAAAGAAATTGCCCAAGTTTTGACTGAGTTAAATAAAAGAAGGATTTCAAAATCTTCTGTAGAAGATGTCAAAGTTGAAGAAAGCAAAAAGGAAGAATAATATTTTAGATATTAAATATGGAAAAGAAAGCAACAACAAAAAAAATTATCCGCCGTCGCTTGATTGGTGAAGTTGTCAGTGACAAGATGGCCAAGACTGTTGTGGTCAAGGTTGTCCACGTCAAAGCTCACCCAAAGTACAAAAAAAGATATCAAGTGAGCAACAAATACAAAGCTCATGACGAGGAAAATTTGTTTCGTACTGGTGAAAAAGTTGTCATCGAAGCTTGTAGGCCAATTTCAGCTGATAAGCGTTGGCGTGTAATTAAAAAGGTTAAATAATTATAAAGATATGATTCAACATCGATCAATGTTACAAGTTGCTGATAATTCTGGTGCAAAAATTGTACAGTGCATCCGTGTTTTGGGTGGCTACAAAAAAAGATATGCCGGTATTGGTGATATGATTAATGTCGTGGTTAAAGTTGCTCAACCTCATGCTCCAGTCAAAAAAAGCCAAGTTTGTCACGCGGTGATTGTCAGACAACGCAAAGAAGTGAGACGCAACAATGGCGTTTATATTCGTTTTAGTGAAAATGCTGTTGTCTTGATTGATAAAAAAAGCAAAGAGCCTCTCGGTAGTCGTATTTTTGGACCAGTAGCTAGAGAGCTCAGAGCCAAGGGTTACAACAAAATTGTTTCTTTGGCTCCAGAAGTATTATAAATATATGAAGATCAAATACAGAGTCAACGACCAAGTAAAAATATCCACAGGCAAAGACAAAGGTAAAACCGGAAAAATTATCCAGGTTTTGCCAGAGTTAGGTAAGGTGGTAGTCGATGGTGCCAACATCATGTACAAGCATTTGAAACCTCGTCGTAGTAACGAAAAAGGTCAAAGAGTGCAGTTCAACGGACCAATCGATGCCTCAAACATTGCCTTATTATGTCCAAAATGTGGTGCTGCTAGTCGTGTTGCTTATAAAATATCTGTTGGCAAGGGTGATCAAGCTGACAAAAAAATAAAGAATAGAATTTGTAAAAAGTGTTCCGAAGTAATTGATTAATTGATAATATGAGTAAGTTAAGAGAACAATACAATAACGAATTGAGAGCCAAGATCAAAGAGCAATTAGGTCTTGCCAATATCATGGCCGTGCCAAAAGTTCAAAAAGTAGTTTTGAATATTGGCTTGGGTAAAGCTACCCAAGAAAAGCACTGGGTCGAATATGGTAGCTCAATTTTACAGCGCATTTCTGGTCAGAAACCAGTTTTGACTAAGGCCAAAAAATCCATTTCCAACTTCAAAGTTCGTGAAGGAAATATTGTCGGTGCCAAAGTAACGCTTCGTGGTGAAAGAATGTATGAATTTTTGTATAAG
>CAYVXP010000001.1:34596-35832 GCA_964455165.1 uncultured Gammaproteobacteria bacterium | reverse complement strand
TCAAGATCCAGAGATTGCTAAAATTTTAGAATCCAAACTAGATCGTCAACGCCAAGGCGCGGAAATGATTGCTTCGGAAAATTTTGTTTCTCTGGCAGTCCTAGAAGCTGCTGGCTCAGTACTGACCAATAAATATGCCGAAGGCTATCCTAACAAAAGATATTATGGTGGCAACGAGTTTATAGACCAGTCCGAAACTCTAGCTATTGAGCGTGCCAAAAAATTGTTTGGAGCCGAACACGCCAATGTCCAGCCCCACTCTGGCTCCCAAGCCAATGCTGAGGCCTACATGGCTCTAGCCAATCTACATGATACTATCCTAGGATTTTCTCTGGCGCATGGCGGACATCTGACTCATGGACATCCTGTAAACTTTTCCGGTAAGTCTTATAACTTTGTCAGCTACGGCGTAAACAAAGAAACTGAGTTGATTGATTTTGACGAAGTGAGATCTCAGGCCAAAGCTCATAAACCAAAAATTATTTTAGCTGGTGCTTCAGCCTACTCCCGCCAAATTGATTTTAATAAATTCAAAGAAATAGCCGATGAAGTCGGCGCCTATCTCATGGTAGACATGGCTCACATTGCCGGTCTGGTGGCAGCTGGTCTACACCCCGATCCTGTACAAGTGGCTGACGTGGTCACTACCACTACTCACAAAACTTTACGCGGTCCTAGAGGTGCTATGATTTTATGTAAAATCAATGATCGATTAGATCCTGATAATAAAAAAAATCTAGCTCAAAAAATTGATAGCGCTGTCTTCCCTGGATCACAGGGCGGACCACTAGAACACATTATCGCGGCCAAAGCTGTGGCTTTTGGTGAAGCCTTATCTCCTGATTTCAAAGAATATCAGAAACAGATTTTAAAAAACTGCAAAACTTTGGAAAATAAATTTCGTGAAGCTGGTATCAGAATGGTTTCTGGTGGTACTGATAATCACCTCTTACTCATCGATGTCACACCACTTGGTCTATCTGGCCAAGAAGCTGAAACACTACTAGATCAGGTCTATATCTATACCAATAAAAACATGATTCCTTTTGATACTAGAAAACCAATGGATCCATCTGGAATCAGACTTGGTACAGCTGCTCTGACTACTCGAGGCTTGAAAGAAAAAGATATGGAAAAAATTGCTGATGTTATCATCTCGACTTTAAAAAATAAAACTGTAACTGAGGAAAATAAAAACCAAGTACTCAATCTAATGGCTCAATTTCCTCTTTATCC
>CAYVXP010000001.1:30487-34496 GCA_964455165.1 uncultured Gammaproteobacteria bacterium | reverse complement strand
CCATCTTTGGCTGTGATTTTGATTGGCTCTGATCCTGCCTCTCGACTATATGTCAGCCTCAAGAAAAAAGCCTGCGAAAAAATCGGCATCGAATTCCATGAATACCTCATGCCTGAAAATATCACCGAAGGCCAAGTTTTGGAGACTATTGATTTTCTAAACAAAGACGAGCTGACAGACGCCATCTTAGTCCAGCTACCACTACCGGAACAACTAAATACTGACACTATCATCAAAGCTATTGACCCCAAAAAAGATGTTGATGGTTTTCATCCGGAAAATATAAAAAAACTACTAGCCGGCGAAAGTGATTTTATCCCTGGCTTGGCTCTAGGTATCTGGAAACTGATTGAGTCTACTCACGAAGATCTAAATAATAAATCGGCTGTCATAGTAGCCAAAGGCGATGTCTTTTTTCAACCACTGACCAAAGTCCTGGCTGACAAAAATATCCATGCTCAGCTGGTTGATCCCAAAAATCCGGAATTAAAAAAATATACTAGCGCAGCTGATATTTTGATTGTGGCTATTGGCCAGCCATTTTTCATCAAAGAAGACATGGTCAAAGACCAAGCTATCGTCATTGATGTCGGCACCAACAAAGTTGATGAAAATCACATTGTCGGTGATGTCGACTATACAGCTGTTTTCGAGAAAGTAAGTCACATCACACCAGTGCCTGGTGGTGTCGGGCCTATGACTGTGGCTATGCTGTTATACAACACTGTTCAGCTGCACAAAAAAAATAAATAGCCTTTCTAGGCTACTTTAAAATCTCAGCTTTCAGAAAAATCTTAGAATTTAGCCGCGAATGGTCGCGGCTATTTTTGTGTTGTTTGACCCAGCCTTTCACGAAAGGCTGGGGAGTTCACAAAAATAGCGACCAGGAGCAATAAATTCTTTAGATTTTTATGCTAGCTGATGGCTTTTTCTGGTTACTCTTTTTGGCCAAACAAAAAGAGTAACAAACCCTACAATAAACTATTCTGCCAACTCTTCATTTTCCCAACCACTTGGGCTTTTTTTATTTTATCTAGTTCAAATAATCTGATAGCATCTCTTAGATAACAAAAAGCTTTTATTTTAGAACCATTTATATTTTGAATATCAATCCTACGCTTGCTGGTCTTACCCTGCTCATCAATATAATCAATCTCTAGCTGATCACCATTTTGCAAAGCAGACCTGACTATCTCCTCGACAGATGTCGTATCACTTTTTTTCCAGCGAGCGATTATTTTTTCTTTCTGACCGGAGTTGCTATACCAGATATAGCCATGATCAAGACCATACTCGTAAACTTCTCTGGTGACTTTGACATCATCCAGACAATAGCTAGCTAATTTATCCCAGTCATTATTTCTAAAATACAAAATAGCATCAAGACCCGAGCCAGACTTACCATAGCCCAAAGTACTCATTGCAACACTCTCCAATTTTAATCTATGACCCAAGGCGTGAACTATCTCTTCTAAAATATCCAGGTGACCAATAGTATTGAGATCAAAATCTTTGTAATATGGTTGTAAAACAGTAAAGTCAAAACTCTTGCTGTTGAAGCCAATCACTAGCTCGGTATTTTTGAGTAATTCCAAAAGCTCACCAAACTCCTCTTCTCGAAAACCACGATAAGAATCACGATTGTAAGAATAAACACCAACCAAAGAAACACCCAACAAATGACGATTGTGCTGACCACCTACTTCGTCAAAAGTTTTTTTGGTCTCTAAGTCTAAAACTATTATATCCCCTCGACTACGCTCGGGGTCTTCGACTTTTTTTTCCGACATATATATATTATAACAAATAATTTATAAACTCTACCACTCGCTAACGTCTGGCAAAAATCCATCGCTACCACCAGCCACATCATCAAACTCCGCTACGTACTGCACATCGCCATCGGACTTCCAAGCAGTTGATTTGGCTAGCTGATTGTAGTTCAACAAGCGACCATCTAGATCAGCTAAAAACTCCGAAGGTTGCAAAACTTTGAAACCACTAAAGCTCAAATTGGCCATTGGATAAACTAGGTATAATTGTTTCTTGGCGCGAGTGACAGCCACATAAAACAAGCGTCTTTCTTCTTCTTGCTCTTCTTCACTGACAGCCATAGGATGAGGAAAGCTCTCATCAGTGAGGTTCATGATAAAAACCGCTTGCCACTCTAAACCCTTGGCTTGATGCACAGTACTCAAGACGACATTGTTTCTCTTGTTACCATTATTCACTTCCGCAAACTGCTCCTGCAAAGTAATCTCGGTCAAAAAAGTATTCAAATCTTGGTAGTTGCTCGCGAATAATTTGAGCTGTTCCAAGTCCTCCATCCGATCATAAAAATCGGTATAGGTACTTTTTAAATAAGCACTATATTCATCAATAATAATTTCCAATAACTCAAGTAGATTACTATCTTTTCTGACCAACATTTTTTCCAAAGCCGCTGTGATATAAGAAAAACTTTTTTGCGCACTTTGACTGAGTCTAATATTCAGACTTCTTAACTCTAGATTACCCTGACTGACTATAGCCTCGTATATTTTCTGCGCAGCCGCTGGACCGACACCTTCATAGAGCTGTAGTATCCTCCGCCAAGATATTTCATCATGGAGATTGTAAAGCACGCGTAGCCAAGCCAAAACATCTTTGACATGAGCGCGTTCAAAAAACTTCATGCCGCCTCTGAGCTCATAGGCAATCTGTCTTCTATTGAGCTCCATTTCCAGATATTGTGAGTGATGAGTAGCTCGAAACAAAACGGCAATGTCATTGGGCTCCAGACCATCAGCCAGTAGTCCCTGTATACGATCAGCGATGAAGCTAGCCTCTTCACGATTGGTCTTGATGGCTATCAACTCTGGCTTGATATATTTTGGAATCACAGCTTGCAAGTTTTTGGCAAACTGCTTGGTGTTGCTAGCAATGACCGCATTGGCTAGCTCCACTATCTCTGGTGTCGAGCGATAGTTGATCTCCAACTTATGCACTTGGCAATTAGCAAATACCTGTGGGAAGTCAAAAATATTTTGGATATTGGCCGCGCGGAAAGAATAAATACTTTGTGCATCATCACCGACTACTAAAATATTTTTGTGCTCCTTGGCTAGATTGAAAATAATCTTGGCTTGTAGAGTGTTAGTATCTTGATACTCATCGACTAAAACATGCTCCCACTTTTTGGCGAGCACCTGACCAATATGCGGATCCTCGGTCAGTCTATACCAGTACAAAAGTAAATCATCAAAATCTAAAAGTTTGGCCGCCTGCTTACGCTTGTCAAACTCTACTTTTATTTTTTCAAAATAATCTTGCAAGGGTTGCCAGTCTGGAAATTTCCTTTCCAGACTTTCTTCGATAGTAATCTGTGAGTTGGAAGCAAAGCTAAATATCTCATTGACTATACTCGGGGAAGGCAAGCGCTTGATATCAAGTTGGCCGAAAATTTCTTTGATAATATTTTTTAGCAAGGCTTTTTTATCATCTTCATCAATAATACTAAAATCTCTAGGCACCCCCACAGCCTCACCATAGATGCGTAATAGCCTACTAGCTAGCGAATGAAAAGTCCCAGCCCACAGACTAAGTTTTTGATCCTGTGGCCACTGCAAAAGACTTTTTACTCGAGCGATCATTTCACTGGAAGCCTTATTGGTAAAGGTCACTAAAAGTATTTTCTCTGGCGCGACATTTTTTGCTAACAGCCAAGCCACACGATACACAAGCGTCCTAGTCTTACCAGAACCAGCGCCAGCCAAAACTAAATGAGGCCCGGCTGGGGCACTGACAACAGCATATTGCTCGGCATTAAGTTCTTTTTCAAAATCTATATTTATCATAAACCCGCTTAGAAATTCACGAAAAAATTATTAAACACAAACGAAAAAATGATTGTTTCCCCATTTCACAATAATTTCTAACGGGGTAAAGTAGACATATTATAACCAATCGTTGATTTTTATACAAATATGTGTTTTAATGCTCATTATAAACATAAATTATGTCATTTTCA
>CAYVXP010000001.1:0-30477 GCA_964455165.1 uncultured Gammaproteobacteria bacterium | reverse complement strand
TAAACATTCTTTAATAAACCTTATCACTATTATATGTCATTTTCATTAGGAATTGTCGGTCTGCCAAATGTCGGAAAATCAACCATTTTCAAGGCCCTGACCAAAAATAAAGTAGATATTGCCAACTACCCCTTTTGCACCATTGATCCCAATGTCGGAGTAGTAGCTGTGCCTGATAATCGTCTAGACCAACTAGCGAAAATTTCTAATTCTGAAAAAGTGGTGCCAACTACTATTGAATTTGTCGATATTGCTGGTCTAGTCAAGGGTGCTAGCGAAGGCCAAGGCTTGGGTAATAAATTTTTAGCAAACATCCGAGAGGTTGACGCTATCGTCCAGGTGATCAGAAACTTTTCTGATGGCAATGTCATCCATGTCCATGGCAATATAGACCCAGAGTATGACAAGCAAATCATTAATTTAGAATTAATCCTTTCTGACCTTGATAGCTTGAGCAAATATTTGAAAAAAGTGATTGGACAAATGAAAGGCACTTACGAAAAAACTCTTGATCAAGAAAAAATTGTTTTGGAAAAAGCTTGTACTATGCTGGAAAATAATCAGCTCTTAAATCAAGAAAGCTGGACTGAAGAAGAACACAAAATTTTAAAAATTTTAAATCCCCTGACTCTGAAGCCCATCATCTATCTATACAACATTGATGAAAACGCAGTAGATAAAGATTTGAATCTGCCAGACAATGCTATCGCTGTCTGTGCCAAGATAGAAGCTGAGCTAGCCGACCTGACACCAGAAGAAGCCCAAGAATATTTGAATGAGCTAGGTATCAAAAAAAGCGGCTTAGATTCATTAATCCAAGCCAGTTACAAACTATTAGGATTAATAACTTTTATCACTACTGGCCCCATGGAAAGTAAAGCTTGGACAGTAGTCCGCGGGACCAAGGCTCCTCAGGCCGCTGGTGTCATCCATACTGATTTTGAAAAAGGCTTTATCCGTGCTGAGGTAGTCAACTGGCAAGATATCATCACCTGTGGTGGCTGGAACCAAGCCAAAGAAAAGGGCTTGATCCGTATGGAAGGTAAGGACTACGAAATCAAGGATGGGGATACGGTGCATTTTCATTTTAACTAGGTGTGGTAAAATATACCCATGCTAAATCAAGAGGGTTTAATCATAATACCCACCTACAATGAACGTGATAATATAGCTAAGCTCATAGAGCAGATTTTGTATCTACCAATTTTGGTAGATATTTTTATTTAAAAAAATATCTTCGTTTTAAAAAAACATTAAAAATAATATAATAATTATGTTATCGCAATCTTTTATAATTTTTATTAATAAAATTAAGCTAGACATAGAAAAACATAGTCAGAGATACTTGTGGCTAAGTATTATGATTTTTATTTTATTTTTTAGTTTTTTGGTTCTGAAAAAATATTATTATTTTGGCTACAATATTTCGGATTTAGCTATTTTTAATCAGACCTTTTTTAATACTTTACATGGTCGCTGGTTTGCTGAAACCATCACTTTGAATAATTATTTAGCTGATCATTTTTCACCGGCCTTGCTTTTGCTATTACCATTTTATGCTATCAGGCCCTCAGCTATTACCCTACTTATAATACAGGTGGTTATCACGGCACTATGCGCTTGGCCAATTTTTTTTATTGCCAAAAAACATTCTACTAATGTCATTTTTGCCTATAGTGCTTCTTTTTTGTGGCTAGTCAATCCTTTTGTCCATCGACAGGTATTATTTGAATTTCACATGTTTCATCTGATGGTATTTTTATTTTTTTGGGCTTTTTATTTTTACCAACAAAAAAAAATAGCTTGGTTTATATTATTTTTTATTTTAACTTTACTTACTCGCGAAGATGCATTTTTTTTGTTTTTAGGTTTGGCTTTATTTAATGTAATGCAAAAAAGATCATGGAAGTTTAGTTTGAATATTTTCGCTTGGTCTTTAGTATATTTTTTTATAGCCATTTACATTATTCGCATATTCTCCCCAGTTGATAGCTTCAAGTTTTTGGCGTATTATAATTGGCTGGGTGGCGATAGTTTTGCCAGTATTATTTTCGTTTGGCTAAAACACCCCTTGGCAGTGCTTGGACATATTTTTACGTTTAATAATATTATTCTAATTTTTTATTATTTTTTACCCTTTCTTTTTATTCCTTTTTTTGCCAAGAAATATTTATTACTATCACTATTTCCCTTTTTGCTCTATATTATGAAAAGCAGTGGTATAAATGGAGCAGAACTTCATACACATTATGTCATGTTTTTGATGCCAGGGATTTTTTTGGCCTATATATTTGGTCTATGGGCTATACTGAAGAATAAAGAAAATAAGCATTTTAGACTAATACACAAAAACAAAGAATTTTTTGTTGTCATATTTATTTTTTCCCTATTATTTTTTTTTTTTTTTGATACACCCACAGTTTCGATATTGAGTAAAAAACATTTACCAAATTATCATCAAGATAGGCAAAAAATTATCGATGCTATTCCCAGCGATGCTTCAGTTTGTGCTGACTCCTCACTCTTGTCAGCCTTAAGTTTGCGCCCTGAATTATACAATGTTAATTATGCATATTTTAGAAAATCTGCTTTTGCAGAGAGTGATTTTGTTTTACCAGATGTTGATTATATTTTTTTAGATATGACCAGCTTTATTTTTACTATAAGTGAGCGTGATTCGCAATATTTATGGAAAAAAGCTAAGCCATTTGAAATGCCGGATAATTGGGGTATTACCCTGACGAATTACAATTTAATCTACTCTAAAGATAGTATTTTTTTGTGGCAAAAAAAAGAAGCAGTGGCTACAAAAAGCTTGCCCTATTTTGAACTTAGGTCTATTGAAGGTGGCGAGAATGAATTGGTCAGAGATTGGTCATTGACCAAAGAGTCAGATGGGCAAGTATTAAAGATAAACTATAGTAAGCTAGACTCCAATTATTATTTAGTTCGGTTTTATCAAAACGATCAATATTGGGAAACACTCTTTGATTATGGTCTTTATTCTAAGGCCCAAAATATGGCCGGTCAGACAGCGACAGCTTATTACTATCTGAATAGTCAAGTTGATTCCTTTGAGATTTATAGTTATAAGAGTCGCAATATTTTAGGCGATTGGAGTAATTTGGGACTGCTTACACAAAGAAACAAGGTGCTTGATAGGGTTGAGTTTAGTAAATCAATAAGTACTAACTAGTCTTAAACTAAGATTTTTTGCAAATTATTAAAAGCGAAAGTCCCAGCGGGTGAATATTTAGGTCGTTCAATTTTTTACACAACAAAAAATCAACATTCAGTAAATAGTAAAAGAAACGTGTTATGGGGTTATTATTATATCTCCAAAGTCCAATACCTACATTTTTAACACTCACGTGAGCAAGTCTTTCATACAATAGTAAGATAATTCTTAGAATTAAAAGGGAACTATAGAAATAGAAACATTTTTGAATTATAAACTTGTCATCGAGTTTATTTTTTATATTTTTTTTATCATAACGACGAAAATGTTTTAAAAAAATGTCATGTGATGAAAAAATATACTGTATTGCCGGAACAGTTATTAATATTTGGCCGTTAGTTTTAAGCTTTCTGTGGACTTGACACAAAAATACCTTGTCATCTTCAATGTGCTCCAACACATCCATTGCTATAAAGAAATCTACACTACCATCCTTAAGACAAGATATGTCATTAAGACTAATTATACCGTCCCTCTCTACTCTAATATCTCTGTAGGCAGTATCTATTGCATAGATAGTTTTTGCGTTAAGAGATTTTAATTTTGATGCAAAAAATTTATCACCGGCACCAATATCCGCATATATGACGTTTCCACTATCTTTTTTCAATATATTTAATATAGAGTAACTTCGTGACAGTTCCCAAGGATGTCTATGGTTATTTTCTGTTTTTTCTACTAAATCCATCTTATTTTATTATTCATGTTTAGCTTACAAATCAAGAAATATATACTTTCCATTCGATAATATCTAGCCTCTACTATATAAATTTTTAATTCCTAAATATAAAATAATAGTATCACATAAATATTTATATTAAAATGTCCTAAAAAATTCTTAATATCCCCTCTACTAACATCTCGTGGTAGTGACATACTTCAAATAAAACGTCTTTCTGCTCTCAAAAAAATTAATTAAATCACTAGTTTATGCTATAATAAGCATGTTGATGGTTCATTCTACACTTTTGAGCAGCCATGAGGCATAACTAAAACATCCCCGCTATATATAGCAGGATAAAAACAAAAAACAATAGTTGTCCTTGACGGCGAAGCTCAAAAAAATAAGACAATTGAATACAATAGCATGGAGGATTTTTAAGCACTAGCACCAACCAGGTGCTAGTGTTGTTTTTTTAGAGGCGGTTTTTGGCAATCATCATAGCATCACCAAAAGAAAAGAAATGATACTTTTGTTTGATCGCTAGCTTGTAGCAATCCATAATAGCCTGCCTACCAGCTAAGGCTGAGACCATAAATAATAGCGAACTCTTGGGCAAATGAAAGTTGGTAATCAGTTCATCAACAAAGCGATATTTGTAACCAGGATAAATATAAATATCAACCCATTTAGCTCCACTCTGGAGCTGACCACGGGAATTGCTCATGGCTTCTAGACTACGAGCAGAGGTTGTACCGACAGCAATGATATTCTTACCTTGCTTTTTTAATTGATTCAAAGCCTTGGCTGTCTGCGGATCTATCTCTACCCACTCTTGGTGGATATGATGCTGAGTGATATCAGTAGTCGTCACTGGCGCAAAAGTACCTAGGCCTACATGGAGAGTGACTTTGAAAATTTGGACACCTTTTTTTTCTAATTTTTTTAGCAACTGAGGGGTAAAATGTAGTCCGGCGGTCGGCGCAGCTACTGATCCTCTGTTTTTGGCATAAGTAGTCTGATAACGCTGGCGGACGGCCTTGGTATCTTTGGCTTTGATATATGGCGGCAAAGGTGTCTGTCCATGCTGCTCTATTTTTTTGTCCAAAGTCCGCCCGGAGACATTGAATTTGATCTGCCAAATATTATCTTTTTCTTGTTTGATGAATTCACCGGAAAAATTCCTAGCAAAATCTATTTTATCACCTACAGCAAAGCGCCGACCGCCGACCATAACCTGATAGCTATCGGCCGCTATTTCTTGTAACAAAAATATTTCTAAAATACCGCCAGTTTTTTTGACTGCTTGCAGTCGGGCTGGGAAAACTTTAGTTTCATTGAGCACTAGGACATCATCAGCTCCTAGCATATCGGCTAAATCATAAAAATGCTTGTGCTGTATTTTTTTACTTACCTTATCAAAAACAAACAAGCGCGAGTGATCGCGTGGGCTACTAGGCTTTTGAGCAATGAGCTCTGCCGGTAAATGATAATCAAATAATTTTATGTTCATATATTTAGTTCTCGACTTCGCTCGAACAAAAGGCTTTTTTTCTTCGAGCGATCCCGATCCGCCATCCGCCCACTGGCGGAGGCGGAGAGGGAGAGTCGAGAAGTTTACTTATTATTCTTCGAATAAATACACCCACAATAATCTTGTCGATAAAAATTCTCCTCCTTAGACATCTGACTAGCTATTTTGAAGCCATCATTTTTCTTCCAATCAGCGGTAATAAATGGCAAGCCCACAATATCAGCAATCCTTGTGCCTATCCTATTGATTTGCTCGGCACTCTTGTGTGGACTGATTGATAGGACAGTAGCCCAATAATCAAAGCCCTGTTCCTTGGCATAGCGAGCTGATTCGGCCAGGCGGATATCAAAACAGACTTCGCAACGCTGACCCTTTTCTGGCTCATTTTCTAGGCCTCTAGTACGCTCTAGCCAATGGGCGCTATCATATGGCCCCTCCATAAAATCTAGTTGTAATTTATCGGCATACTTTTTCAATTCATCACGACGCTTGTTGTACTCTACCCTTGGATGAATATTAGGATCGTAAAAATAAATTGTCACCTGATAGTCAGCGGACAATTTTTGTAAAACATAGATTGAGCAAGGCGCGCAACAAGCGTGCAGAAGTAATTTGGGTTTCATTAATTAAAAAATTATTGCAATAACTTATCTTTATAAAGTGCCAAAGCATTAAGAAACTGTGAGTGTAGTGGCTCAGGTAAATTATCCAAATTAAACCAAGCTAAATCATTAAATTTATGAGGCTCTCCATTTTTTACTTTTTCTCTATCAACCAATACTTTAAAATCTAAAGCCACCCAATGAGTTTTTTGTCCCTCATGCTCGCGATGTACATCACGGTAACCTAAAAACTCATAAGCCAAAACATCTGTACAATATTCCTCCTGGATTTCTTTTTTCAAAGTTCCTAGCACCGTGTCGGCAAACTCCAAACCACCTCCACCCTGATCCCATCTACCATGTTCATCCCGACAATTATTTGACCTTTTAGCCATTAAAAAATTACCTTTACCGTCGTGACAAAAGTAGCTAATACTGACTCCCGTATAATCAAAGCCCTTTTTCATATTTTATAAAATAAAAAATAATACTATACCAAAAATTATAACTCCAACTGAGATAACAATAGAAGATGGGGCCAAAGATTGATAAAGTTTCACTGTTCTTTCGACTCCCAGTATTTTACTCCATAAGGTACCCTCACTAGTACCTGTGGCTATCTTCTTAGCAAAACCATCATCACGCCTGACTAATATAGCGTACAATAAGATAAACAAACCCAATAAAATAAATAATACGGGATAAAAAATATCGCCCGCCATGTTGCTTAATGAAAAATTACTTAGATGCAAAATTTTATACTCTTTATCTTTCAAAACCCAAACTATCAAAGCCAACAAAACAACTATTCTTAAAATGTTTAATTTTTTCATATTATTAAAATAACTACGCCGTGAATAAAAAGTATTTGAGATTTTGGCATATTTAAAAATATCTAAAACAACTTCCCATCTTCTGGGACTGCGAGACCAAAATATTCATAAGTCCGAGGTGTAGCCACTCGGCCTTTGGCCGTGCGTGCCAAAAAGCCGAGCTGCATGAGATAGGGCTCGATGATCTCCTCTATAGTACCAGCTTCTTCTTGGACAGCAGCGGCTAGAGTATTGAGGCCCACTGGTCCGCCTTTGAAGTTATCAATTATTACTTTCAGCAATCTGCGATCTAGATCATCTAATCCGTATTGGTCTATAGCCATGAGATCAAGTGATTTTTTAGTCAAATCTAGTGAGATATTGCCATCAGCTTTGACCTGAGCATAGTCACGTACGCGTTTTAACACGCGATTGGCAATACGTGGAGTAGCCCGACTACGAGAAGCAATCTCTTGTCTTGCTTCTGGTACTATAGGCACTCCTAGGATTTGACTGGAGCGCTTCAAAATATCTGATAGCTCCTCGGGACTATAGAAGTCCAGACGAAAAGTCATACCAAATCTATCACGCAACGGTGAGGACAAAAGATTGTACCTAGTGGTAGCCCCAATCAAAGTAAACTTTGGTAAGTCTAGGCGCAAAATCTGCGCTGACGGACCTTTGCCTAGGATGATGTCCAAAGCAAAATCCTCCATCGCTGGATAGAGTATTTCTTCGATGGTTTTGTTGAGGCGATGTATTTCGTCGATAAAGAGGACATCACCGGGTTGGAGATTGGTGATCACAGCCGCCAGATCGCCAGCCTTGGTGATGGCTGGTCCTGAGGTGACCTTGATACCAGCTCCCATCTCACGGGCTATGATATGAGCTAGGGTAGTCTTACCCAAGCCTGGAGGACCATAGAGTAAGACATGATCCAGTGGCTCATTCCTACCCTTAGCAGCCTGCAGGACAATATCAAGATTGGCCTTGACTTGACTCTGGCCGATATAGTCCTGCAAATTTTGTGGCCGTAAAGTCAGATCCAGCACTTTGTCAGAGCTCTGCTCTACCGCTGATATTACTCTTTCGCTCATCAGCTAATGTATAAAATATTTTTAATAAATTTTGCGAGCAGCACGAGGATATGGGATGACATCTTTGACATTTTTCATGCCCGTCAGATACATGACCAAGCGCTCAAAACCTAGACCAAAACCTGAGTGTGGAGCTGAGCCCCAGCGACGAGTCTCTAGGTACCACTCATATAGTTTGGGGTCCATTTTCTTTTGCTCCATACGCTTCTTGAGATGATCATAGCGTTCCTCTCTCTGCGAGCCGCCAACTACTTCACCAATACCTGGTAAGAGTAAATCGACGCAAGCCACTGAACGACCATCGTCATTGAGGCGCATATAAAAAGATTTAAAATTTTCTGGATAGTTGGTCACGAGGACTGGTTTTTTGAAATACTCATCCACCAAGTAGCGCTCATGCTCGATGAATAAATCTTCTCCCCACTTTGGTTGATTCTCAAACTTCTGACCAGACTTCTGGAGTATCTCGATGACTTCAGCAAAATCTACGCGCTCAAATTTACCATCGAGGATAGCCTCGTAACGCTTTTGTAAATCTGGCTCAATATATTTTTGGAAAAACTCTATTTCAGTTGGACAGCTACCCTGGATCTCTCTTGTGACACTCTTGATAAAGTCTTCGATCAAATCTAATAAATCTTCAAAATCATAAAAAGCCATTTCTGGTTCCATCATCCAAAACTCAGCCGCATGGCGTGGTGTGTCTGATGGATCAGCTCGAAAAGTCGGACCAAAAGTATAGACAGCATTGTGTGACAAAGCAAAAGGTTCAGCCTCGAGCTGTCCACTGACAGTCAAAAAGGCTGGCTGTTTGAAAAAATCATTAGCATAGTCTAGGCCTTTGTCTTTGACATCGTTCAGATTCAAACTAGTGACTTGGAAAGCCTCGCTACCACCCTCACAGTCATTGACGGTGATGATAGGTGTATGCAGATAGACAAAATCTTTATTTTGAAAATAATTATGTATAGCAGCAGCCAATTTTGAACGCATCTTGAAGACGGCATAAAAAGTATTGGTCTTGGCGCGTAGGTGTGGATAGGAGCGTAAAAACTCCATAGTATGCCTTTTCTTTTGCATGGGATATTCTGCGTCTACTGGACCGACAATTTGCAAATCTTTGACTTGCATTTCTTTTTTTTGACCCACAGCTGGTGAAGACACTATAGCACCAGTGGCACTGATGCAGACGCCAGTGAGTAAGTCTCCCTCTCCCAAGCCCGACTTAGCCGAACTTGCATCCAAGACTAGTTGCAAGGACTCAAAACAAGAACCATCGTTGAGCTCGATGAAAAATAAATTTTTACTAGAGCGGACAGTTTTGATCCAGCCATAGACAGACACTTCTTTTGGCTCAAAAGAATCTTTGATAATATCTGAAATTTTTGTCCTTTGGGTATTTAACATATTTTTTTAAAAACTATTATATAAAAGTGATGTTTGATACTTTGTCGTCAGCATCTTTGAAGCGCATCAATCTCACACCTTGAGTAGCGCGTCCAAGAATACTAACGGCTTTTATCGGCAGTCTAATGACTTGGCCTTTTTTGGAGATGATAATGATATCTTCACTTTCTACTCTTGAGCTGATGATACGAGCGCCGACAATAGTACCGGTCTTGGCACTAATCTGAGCGGTCTTGATACCTGAGCCGCCACGAGACTGCACCTTGTAAGCTGATAGTCCGGTGCGCTTGCCAAAGCCATGAGACATGATGACAAATAATTGCTCTTCTTTGCCTACCTTACCTTCGGCAATGATATCAAAGCCAACTACCTCATCATTTTTCTTGAGGCGGACTGAGCGCACACCAGCGGCGTTGCGTCCCATATCACGCACATCTTTTTCTTTGAAGCGAATAGATTGACCATTGGCTGTCACGAGTATAATCTCGTCTTTGCCCGTAGATGGCTGGACCCAATTCAAGGCATCGTCGCCTTTGAGCTTTATAGCAATCAGACCAGAGCGACGGACATTATTAAATTGATCCAAAGCTACTTTTTTGATGATACCCAGACGAGTGACCATGACAAAATATTTGAAAGCTGTGAAATCTTCGCTCTGCAAAATAGATGATATCTTCTCATCTGGTGATAGCTGTAGGAAATTCACAATATTTTGACCCTTGGAGGTTCTAGACATTGGTGGCACTTCAGCTGAAAAACTCTGCCTTTTGAGGTAAAAAACATCAAATCAGCATGAGTGTTGGTCTCCAAGAATAACTGTCCTTCGTCTTGCTCTTTGGTCGTCAGGCCGATCACTCCCTTGCCACCGCGTCCTTGGGTCTTAAAAATCTCTGGTGACAAACGTTTGATGTAGCCATCGTGAGTCAAAGTAATGACAGTGGATTCGTTTGGAATCAAGTCTTCGGTGTTCATCTTGTTGACGGCGGACTTCACGACACGAGTACGGCGCTCATCAGCAAAGCGATCACGCAAATCTTTGAGTTCATCTTTGATGATTGATAAGACTCTAGACTTACTATTTAAAATAGCCATCAACTCTTTGATAAGTTTTAATTTATCTTTCAACTCTTGTTCAATCTTCAGTCTCTCGAGGTTAGCCAAGTTCTGCAAACGCATTTCTAAGATAGCTAAAGCTTGTCTTTCAGATAACTTAAATTTAGTCATCAAATTGACTTTGGCTACTTCTTTATCTTTGGAAGCGCGGATAGTCTTGATGACCATATCGATCTTATCGAGAGCGATGTTCAAACCTTCCAAAATATGTGCTCGCTCTTTAGCTTTATCCAAATCAAATTGCGTACGACGTACGACTACTACTTGACGATGCTTGATATATTCTTCCAAGATATTTTTCAAAGTCAAAACACGAGGTTGTAAGCCATCGATCAAAGCCAACATGTTTACATGAAAAGTTTCTTGGAGTTGAGTATGTTTGTAGAGATTATTTAAAACTTTTTTTGGATAAGCTTCCTTCTTGAGCTCGATCACTACGCGGACACCATCACGATCTGACTCATCGCGTAAATCTCTGATGCCATCAATTTTTTTATCTTTGACTAGGAGGGCAATTTTTTCTAATAGTGTCGCTTTGTTTACTTGGAAAGGAATAGAAGTGATGATGATCTGATATTGACCAGCTTTGGTCTCAGTAATTTCCGCTTCACCACGACAGACGATACCGCCGCGACCAGTGGCATAGACAGTCTTGATGTCTTCGGCGCTGTAGATCACGCCGCCAGTTGGGTAGTCTGGTCCTTTGACGAATTCCAATAGATCGTCGACTGTGGCATCAGGATTGTCGATGATAGTAGTAGTAGCATCGATCAACTCACCTAGATTGTGTGGTGGGATGGCAGTCGACATACCGACGGCAATACCAGTAGCACCATTGAGCAAAAGGTTTGGTAGCTTGGCTGGCAAGACTTTTGGCTCTTGGTGAGAACCATCGTAGTTGGGGATGAAGTCAACAGTATTTTTATCAATATCAAATAATAACTCCTCAGCTAAAGCTTCTAGTTTGGCCTCAGTATAACGCATGGCCGCTGGTCTATCACCGTCCATAGATCCGAAGTTTCCTTGACCATTGACCAAGGTATAGCGCATAGCAAAATCCTGAGCCATACGAGCCATGGTGTCATAGATAGCCGAGTCACCATGAGGATGATATTTACCCATCACTTCTCCGACTACGGTCGCTGACTTTCTGAATTTTACATTGTGTCTCAAGCCAACACTCCACATGGCATACAAGATCCTGCGATGCACTGGCTTCAAACCATCTCTGACATCAGGCAAAGCACGAGAGACTATGACACTCATGGCATAGTCTAGATAGGAACTCTGCATTTCTTCAGCTAGCGAAAGCTCTTCGACGTGACCACGATTATTATCATCGATTGGAATGGTCAAATTTTTTTCCTCTAAATTTTTATCCTTGTTAGAATTTGATTTTACTTTTGGCATAAAACTATTTAATACTTGTAGTAGCAGTACTAGTCGAAACTATCGTACTAGTCGGCGTTGTTGATGCTTTGTTATTTAAATATTCACGGGCGGCTGCGAGCAACTCTTGTTGTTTTTGAGTCTTGGCTATTTTTTCTTGTACTTCATTCCACTGGATTTGACCGAGCTCTACGGTATTTTGGATATCTTTGAGCAAACTACTTGCTTCACCAGACTGGACAGATACTTCTGATTTTGTTTTGGAAGAGGCTTGTGAAGAAATACCGAATTTCCCCCAAGCTATAAGCAGTCCAATAAAGACTAGCGCTGACAAAAAAAATGTTAAGTAAATTTTATTTTTGTTATTGTGCAAAATTATCATAATTGTGGTTTTAGCACGACCAACTTCACGTCATCTTGTGGCAAATCTTTCTTAGTAACTTTGAATTTGTCACATTCCTCTACTTTGACACCAAACTCTTTGACAAATATATCCAGAGAGTCAGCGTTATTTTTTAATTCTTTTACTTCGTAGGCACTCGGTATGACGAGACGTGGCTCGATCTGGCCGATGACACTATTGGCTTGCTTGGCATTGGCCATATCAGTGCCACCAACTGGCAAAATCAAAATATCTGCACCAGATACCAGCTCCAAATCTTTGTCAGTCAAAGCTTGTCCGTCGTACTCACCCAAAAAGGCAATGCGTACGTCTTCAAAAATAATAAGATAGATGAGATTATTATTGGCTTGGCGTCCGTAGACAAAAATATCCTTGGCTTCATATTCACCAGCACTGTCGATCAACATCACTCCTTCGTCTAGTTTACAATCAGCTACTTTTTGTGGATCAGTAAAAATGGCAATATCGCCTTTGATTTTGCCGAATTTAAAATTTTTGTCTAATGAATAGGGATTCAAAGCAATGCTGTGCTGGCTATTTTGGATCTTAAAATAGTTATAGCCGGACCATGAAATATACATAGATTTTTACCAATTTAAGCTTATTAAATCCTCATAATTTTAACATGATTTTTGATAAAAGTAAACTCGAAAAATGGCTAAAAATAAGCCTTTTTTCAGACAAAAAAGCCTCTTTTTGGTGCTTGCCTAGACCCCTTGATTTTTTTAACAGTTTATGTTAATATGAAGCAACTTATTTTATTAACAAGCATCTTGAATGGCTAATATTTGCTGACCTTTCAAGAACTTATGGCGCAAGCTGTAGGTTAACCATTTAATAATTAAATGACAAGCAAAAAACCCGCAGTAGTTTCTGACCACCCAATGGATATCTTATTGCAAAAAACAGACGCAATAAAGGTTCCAAAAGTTGGCGATTTGGTTGAAGGTACTGTAATCAGTCTCTCAAAAAATGAGATTTACTTAGACTTAGCCGGTATCACTACCGGTATTATTCGTGGCCGTGAAATCTACGATGAATCCACTGAGTTTTCCAATTTGAAAATCGGTGATGTAGCTCAGGCTACTGTTGTCGGACTAGACAATGAAAACGGCTACATGGAATTATCCTTGCGTGAAGCTGGCCATAAAAAAGCCTGGGATAATCTCGAGAAGCTATACAAAGAAGGTAAAATCGTTGACTCCAAAGTCATCGATGCTAATAAAGGTGGTTTGATGATCAAAATTGGTAATGTCATTGGTTTCTTACCAGTGTCCCAGTTGACCATCGAGCACTATCCTCGTATCGAAGGTGGCGACAAGAATAAAATATTGACTCACCTCAAGAGCTTTACCAATCAATTACTAAAAACCAAGATTATTGATGTCAATGAAAAAGACGAAAAATTGATTGTTTCTGAAAAAGCTGCCTGGGATGACAAGCAAAGAAAAGTTGTTTCCCAATTCAAAGTTGGCGATAAGATCAAAGGTAAGGTCACTGGCGTAGTGAACTTTGGTGCCTTTGTGGAATTTGGCGATGGCCTAGAAGGCTTGGTCCATATTTCTGAGCTAGCTTGGCAAAGAATCGATGACCCACGCGACATCATCAAAGTCGGTGACATCGTCGAAGCTGAAATTATCGAAATCGAAGAAACTAAGATTTCTTTGTCTATCAAAAAATTACAAAAAGATCCTTGGACTACTGTGCAAGAAAAGTACAAGATCAATGATAAAGTCCGAGGCAAAGTATTGAAGGTCAATCCTTTTGGTGCTTT
Organism: uncultured Gammaproteobacteria bacterium; assembly: GCA_964455165.1. Classification (GTDB taxonomy): domain Bacteria; phylum Patescibacteriota; class Patescibacteriia; order UBA1558; family GWA2-36-10; genus CALMZN01. The sequence goes on along the minus strand of CAYVXP010000001.1, from coordinate 16,447 downwards.
TGTGGAGCTGGATCATGATATTCATGGTTTAGTCCATATTTCTGAATTGAGTGACAAAAAAATCAACTCACCAGAAGCCGCTATCAAAGTCGGTGAAAACTATGACTTCACTATCTTGAGTATTGAGCCAGAAAACCACCGTCTAGGTCTATCTCTCAAAGGACCAAAAAAAGCCAAAGAGGAAAAGGAAGAAAAAGTTGCTGAAAAAACAGAAGAAGCTGTAGAGGCTCCTGTTACTGAAACTCCTAAAGAGTAAAAGCTGCTCGCCTCGCTTTTAGCCAGTCGAAGCGGGCTCGCCTCGCAAAAAAACGGCGAAGCGGGACATTATTTTCTTTTGGTGCTAAAATAAAATATAATTAAGCAATATTATGAATAAGAATATAAAAAATATTGCCATCTTTTTTCTAATGCTGGTTTTGTTGTTGGGTATCTTTAGTTTTTTTGACACTTCCAACAAAAAATCTTCAGAAATAAGTGTGGCTAAGCTAGTCAGCCAAATCAACGCTGACCAAGTCAAAAACATCACTGTCGTCGGTAGCAAGCTAGATATCACACTCAAAGATGATACTACTGCTACTACTCACAAAGAGGTCAACGAACCTTTGAGTGACATGTTGAAAAACTACGGTGTCAGTAGTGAAAAAATAGCCGCTGTCGATATCACCGTCAAAGATGAAAGTGGTGAAGGTGCCTGGTGGATGACTCTACTACCCTATCTCTTACCATTAGTCATAATCATTGCTGTAGTTTGGTTTATGATGCGCCAAGTACAAGGCGTCAACAATCGCGCTATGTCTTTTGGACAATCTGGTGCCAAGATGGCCACTCAAAATAACAAAGTCAACTTTGGTGATGTGGCTGGTGCCTATGAAGCCAAAGAAGATCTCAAAGAAATTGTTGACTTCTTGCGCAATCCCCAAAAGTTTATCGATGTCGGTGCCAAGATACCACGCGGAGTTTTGTTACTCGGCGCTCCTGGTACTGGTAAGACTCTGCTCGCTCGCGCTGTCGCTGGCGAAGCCAAGGTGCCTTTCTTTCATATCTCTGGTTCAGAGTTTGTCGAGATGTTTGTCGGTGTTGGCGCCTCTCGTGTCCGTGACTTATTTAAAAAGGCCAAGAAAGCTGCTCCATGTTTGATCTTCATTGATGAAATAGACGCTGTCGGTCGCCAAAGAGGCGCTGGCCTTGGTGGCTCACATGACGAAAGAGAACAGACTTTGAATCAAATACTAGTCGAGATGGATGGCTTTGATAACCAAACCAATATCATCGTCATCGCCGCTACCAATAGACCAGATGTCTTGGACCCAGCCTTACTACGACCAGGTCGTTTTGATCGCCAAGTAGTGATTGATTTGCCAGACATCAAAGATCGTGAAGAAATTTTGAAAATCCACGCCAAGAATAAACCACTGGATGAAGATACCAATCTAAAAATGGTCGCCCAAAGAACTCCAGGATTTTCTGGAGCCGATCTTGCCAACCTTTTGAATGAAGCTGCAATCGTCGCTGCCAAAAGAAATGAGAAAAAAATCAAAGGCCAAGATGTCTTGGATGCTATCGAGCGTGTACTCCTCGGTCGTGAAAGAAAATCTCATATCTTGTCTGACAAAGAAAAGAAAATCACCGCCTATCATGAAGCTGGTCACGCTCTCATCTCCCATGTCCTACCACACTCTGATCCAGTACACAAAGTATCTATCATCTCTCGTGGACGAGCCGCTGGCTATACCATCAATCTCCCAGATGAAGAGAAAAAGATGACTAGCTATTCTGACTTTATTGATAACATGGCTGTCCTACTTGGAGGCTTTGCGGCTGAAAAAATATTTTTTGATGAAGTAACTACTGGTGCTAGCAGTGACCTCAAAAAAGTCACTAAAATGGCTAGACAGATAGTGACCCAATACGGTATGGATGCCAAACTAGGACCTCGTACCTTTGGTGAAAAAGAAGAAATGATTTTCTTGGGCAAAGAAATACACGAACGTCGAGACTATAGTGAAAAAACAGCTGAAGTAATCGATGAGGAAATATCCAACTACATCAAGACCGCTCTCAAGACTGCTGAAACTACTATAAAAGACAATAAAGATAAGATGGAAAAAATAGTCGCCCACTTGATTGAAAAAGAAACTATAGAAAAAGAAGAATTTGAAGCTATCATGGCTTAAGTAAAATATCCTCGCTCTCTAGCGAGGATATTTTTTTACATAATTTATAATTTTAGTTATACTTTCTCTAGGCTTGCTAATTAAATATTTACAAATACCATGGAACAATTTCCTACCAATACATCAATAGAAACGAAAAAAGAAACTACAATGGAAATAGCCCAACTTAATTCTCAGCGCTGGCAAGACGCCCTTGGCGAAGACGCTAAAACAATAGCAAGACTCTACGGACCAGAATCAACTTTTTTACCCACAGTTTCTCCAGATTTTAAAAAAGGTCCTGGTGAAGCAGCTGAGTATTTTACTCATTTTCTAGAAAAAAATCCTAGCTGCAAAATTATAGAAGAACAAGTAAGGCCACTAGGAGAAAATAGTTATTTACATTACGGCAAATATGATTTTGAAATAGGGCCAAGTGAACAAAGACAGATGGTTGAGGCAGAATTTTCTTTTGTCTGGGAAAAAAACGAAGATAATCAATGGGAGATTATACACCACCATTCTTCTATAAAGCCAAGTGAAAAAGAGGCGCTTAATTTTAAAAATATACTTGAAAAAAATACCAAAGGTGAAATCATTGAAGAGCAAGTACAACACCTTGGTCCCGACAAATATTTACAGTCTGGCTTACAAAATTTTATAATAGGACCAGAAGATGCACAACAAATTATTGAAGCTAGATTTTCATTTATCTGGGAAAAGAATAAAGATGGTGCGTGGGAAATAACCCACAATCATTCTTCGATGAAACCAAAGCAAGAATAAAAAATTATCAGCCTAACAAAAGAACAACCAAGACTTTGGTTGTTCTTTTATATAAGACTAAAATATGTTATAATAATATCGAACTAAAATAAAAGCTTAAAATAAAAAATATGGAACCATTCTATCGTAAAATTTTTAGTCAATCGTGGCAAATCATTAAACAAAACTTTCATTTATTATTTTTTGGTCTATTCGCCTCACTCCTCGGATTCAACGAAATAAAAATGGCCTTTAATTTTCAGGGGGCCAATCCTGATTTCTTGGGTTCTTGGGTGATCACTTGGTGGAATAGCATACAAAAACTAGCCAGTCAGAATCAAATAGACTGGTCTATGGCTGATAGCTATATCACTCTCATTGGCTTATTCATTATTTACGCCATCATCCTGATACTTTCCGTCTCCTCACAAGGCGCCTTGATACACAGTGCTTCCAAATATCTAAAAAGCAGTAAAGGAAAAGTAAATAATAGTCTAGCCGTGGCTTTAGAAAAATTTTGGCCACTATTGGGCATAAATTTAATCAACACTCTGATAGGCTACTTCTTTATTGTCTTTGTCATCAGTCCAATGATTAGCCTGATAGTTGTAAACAGCGGTCTAACTTTTTATTTCCTACTCTCCTTGATAGTATTCTTCCTGCTCATACCACTGATGGTCATGATTTCTTTTGCTACTCGCTTTGGTATGGCCTACATAGTCATCTATAATCAATCGCTCTGGAAAGCTTTTAATAACGGCTGGGAATTATTTCGAGCCAACTGGATGATTACTGTAGAAAGTGCCATTACCATATTATTATTCTCTATCATTTATATTGTGGTTGGTATGGCCGCCATAGCCTTTATCTTCACTCCATTTATTGTCCTAGCTCTATTGATGCAGGTCAGCACAGTAGTATTTTACCTCTTAGTCGTCCTCGGTTCTTTTGCGGCTATAGCCACTTTCCTACTTATTACTTCTTTTTATGGCGCCTTTTATAATCTACTATGGGCCAATATTTTTATACGCCTCAATGGTAAAGCGCCAAGTCATAGCAAGATACACAGATTTGCTCATAGAAATTTACCAGCCTTGACTCGCTAAAATAATATAAAAAAACCGTTTCTAAAATTTACTGGAAGCGGTTTTTTAATTGACTTTTGACCTTAGCAAAAGTATAATTTATTATAAGATAGAATAAGAAAAAATACATGGACGACCCAAAAAAAACTAAACCATTTTCTGATGCAGTCACTCAAAAACTAAGTAGCAAGCTGAGTGATCTGGCTAACAAAGAAAAGGAAAATGAAATAGAAAAAAAAGCCACTGCCATTGGTCTGTCTTATATCAATCTCGATAAGTTTCCTATTTCTCAGGATGCCCTAAAATTAATAAGCGAAGAACAAGCTGAAGCTTTGCAAACTATTTGTTTTCTCTTTACTGGCGAAGAAATTCGTCTCGCCTCTCTCAATCCTGGCAACCCGCAAGTATCCAATCTAGCTAAAGAGCTGGGAGACAATCACCACGCCCGCGTCAAAGTATATATGATATCGGAAAACAGCTTGGCACTAGCCGCTAAGATCTACGCCAAGATACCCACTATCATTCACCTCGAGGGCATCAATATCACCGAAGAAGCCTTAGCAAAATTTGATGAAAAATTAACAAACTTTGATTCTTTACAAAACCTAGTCAAAGAAACTAGTCTAACTGAAGCTATCAACCTAGTAATCGCTGCTGGTCTAAAATTTTTAGCTTCTGATATTCATATTGAAGCCGAAGAAAATGATGTCAAAGTTCGTTTTCGTATCGATGGCGCTCTCTACAATGCCCTCTCCATGCCCAAAGAGGCTAATGAAAAAATAGGTTCGCGTATCAAGCTACTAGCCGGGTTAAAACTCAACACTGGCAACAAACCACAAGATGGTCGCTTCTCAATCACTTTGACTAGTGACAAGGTTGATGTCCGCGTCTCTATCATACCGTCAGCATATGGAGAAAGTATTGTTATGCGTTTACTCCGCGCCTCTAGTGCTGGCCTACAGTTTGATGAGCTAGGTTTGAAGGGTAAGGCCTACAATGACCTAGCCAAACAAATGACCAAGCCCAATGGCATGCTAATCGCCACTGGTCCGACTGGTTCTGGTAAGACTACTACGCTTTATGCGATTTTGAATAAACTCAATCGCCCAGAAACAAAAATAATCACTCTCGAGGACCCAATCGAATACAAACTCCCTGGTATCATCCAAAGCCAAGTAGAAAGCAAATCTAGCACAGACAATAAATCTGAAAACGAAAAAAATACTCGCTACACTTTTGCCCGTGGCTTGCGCGCCATCTTGCGTCAAGACCCTGACATTGTCATGGTTGGTGAAATCCGCGACCTAGAAACGGCTGATGTGGCTATCAATGCTGCCTTGACTGGACACTTGATGCTCAGCTCCATGCACACCAACTCAGCGGCCGCTACTATACCCCGTCTCCTTGCTATGGGTGTACAGTCTTTCCTGTTGGCACCATCTTTGGATGCTATCATTGGTCAGCGTCTAGTCAGAAGACTCTGTCCATATTGCAAAATAGAAGACAATACTATAGACACAACTACAACAACAGAAGTATTAAACACCCTGAGTACTATCGCTCCGGAATCAGGACACTCGGTAGCTGATATCAATAACCTAAAATTTTTCCAAGCCAAAGGTTGCGACAAATGTCACAATCTCGGCTACAAAGGACGAGTGGGTATCTATGAGATATTTATGATGACACCAGAGATAGAAAAGCTCATCTTAGCTGGTAATGTTTCTGAATATGAGATTGAAAAAATAGCCGTAAAAAATGGTATGATCACCATGCTACAAGACGGCTTACTCAAAGCTCTCGAAGGACTGACCTCGGTCCAAGAAGTATTTGGCAAAGTAAAAGATTAAATAAAAAAGCCCCCGACTAGGGGGCTATTTTTTTCTTAGCTTGTTCTAATTTTTGTCTAGCCTCATCGACAATTTGCCGTGGAGCATTTTCCGTAAAAGCCTTGTTGGCTAATTTTGCTTCTAGCTCGGCGATATACTTTTGCATACTAGCTACTTCTTGCTCTTTGAGTGGCTTATGCAGATTGATGATAAAATAGCCATGACTAGTATTAAACTTTACTCCATCAATAACACTAGCCTGCAAAGTGACACCAGCCAAATGAGAGGCTGTCAATTTTGACTCTTGAAATAAAATTTTATTTTCAATATAACAATCTGGTTTGTCCGCTGTACGCATTTTATTTTCTGCTTTGAGGTTGCGGACCATAGTCACTAGCTCCATCAGCTCAGCAAAGGCTGTGACTGCCTCTTGATTTTGTGCTTTAGCTTTTGGCCAATGCTCGACCATGATTAAATTTTTTGATTGGAATTGCTTCCAAATCAACTCAGTGACAAAAGGTGTAAAAGGATGCCACATAATAAGTAGACGCTCCAAAATATAAAGTAAAATTTCGTCCTTATTTTTTTCAAACTTAGCTAGTTCTAGATACCAATCAGCTAACTTTGACCAAGTAAACTCATAAAGCTTTTCTCCGGCTACTGATAGATTATATTTATGAAAATCAGTGGTCACCTCTTCTACTAGATTATTGTACTCCGACAAAATCCAAGCATCGGCTAAGGTTTTTGCCTCTGGCTCATGTTGTACTCTTTTGATCACGCTGACTGAGGAAAAAATAAAGCGAGAAATGTTCCAAAGTTTATTTACAAAATTACGATAGCCAGCAATCTTTTCTTCATAAACACGAGAGTCATTGCCAGGAGTAGCACCGATAATAACCGACAAACGCAAAGCATCAGCACCATACTTGTCTATCATCTCTATTGGGTCAATACCATTGCCCAGAGATTTACTTAATTTTCTCCCTTCCTTGTCACGCACTATGCCGTGTAAATAAACCAAAGAAAAAGGCTTGTCATTCAGTAAATATTCCGTCATCAAAATCATCCTGGCTACCCAGAAGAAAATAATATCATAGCCAGTCTCCATCAAGCCAGTCGGGTGATAGAGCTGTAGATCCTTGGTATTATCTGGCCAGCCTAGGGTAGAAAAAGTCCACAATGAAGATGAAAACCAAGTATCTAGGGTATCCGGATCTTGAGTAATATTTTGACCATTAGCCTTGGCTTTGGCCTCGGCTTCATCATGAGCTACTATAATCTGCTTGTCATCTGTATACCAGATAGGGATGCGGTGCCCCCACCACAATTGTCTAGAGATACACCAGTCATGGAGATTTTCCATCCAATTAAAATATATCTTTTCAAAACGATGGGGCATGATCCTGATATCTTTGTGTTTGACAACTTCAGTGGAAAGCTCTTTGAGTGACTTATCACGACCAGGAATTTTTTTATCAACGGCCACAAACCACTGCTCTGATGGCAGAGGTTCGATGGCTGTCTGACAGCGATAGCAGACTGACAAATTATTTTTTATGTCCTCTGTTTTTTCTAATAAGCCACCGGCTTGTAGATCAGCTACGAATTGCTTCCTAGCTTCTAGTACGTCTAGTCCGGAATACTTACCTCCACTAGCCAATAATTTTCCTTGCTCATCTATGAGCTTGATTATTTCTAGATTATTTTTTTGAGCAAAGTCGTAGTCCACCAAGCTATGGGCTGGTGTGACACCAACTACACCAGAGCCAAATGTTGGATCAATACTCTTATCAGCAAAAACTTTTACTTTGATCTTGTGACCAGCCAGATCAATCTCCAAAGTTTGACCAAGGTATTGCTGATAACGCCCATCATCAGGATGGACAGCTGCGCCAGTGTCAGCTAGCTTGGTTTCTGGTCTAGTAGTAGCGACGACAAAGGGACCGTATTTTATATAATACAATTTAGCGTCTTGTTCTTCGTGCTCTACTTCATCATCAGCTATAGTAGAGGCGCAACGCGGACACCAATTGACGATACGATAACCGCGGTAAATCAGACCGTCATTATACATGCGGATAAAAGCCTCATTGACTGCTCGAGATAGCCCATCATCAAAAGTGTAGCGCTCACGAGACCAATCACAACTAGAACCAATGCGTCTTATTTGTTCACGGATAGTACCCTGAGAATCAGCCACATATTGCTTAACCCGTTCTAAAAATTTTTCTCTACCCAAAGTATAGCGATCAGTACCTTCGCTGGCTAATATTTTTTCTACTTTGGTTTGTGTAGCAATAGAGGCGTGATCAGTACCCGGTAACCATAAAGCTCTGTAGCCTTGCAAACGCTTATAACGAATCACTATATCCTCTACAGCCAAACCAGCCGCATGCCCAAGGTGTAAAATACCAGTAGCGTTTGGCGGGGGCATAGATATAGTAAAAGCTGGACCATCATTTTTTAAATTATCAGGATTAAAAAAACCACTATCAAGCCACAGCTGATAAATAGCTTTTTCATGCTCTGAGGCTTCGTAGGCCTTTGGTAAATCTATTTGTCTATCCTGATCACCCATATATTATTTTATGACCACGTGTCTTTCTTGATTATTGATATATTCAATATTAATATTGATAGTATTTTTTGGCAAACTAATTACTCGATCAGCCCATTCGATCACAACAATATTTTCTGGATCATGAAGATAATCAGCTAAACCAATTTCTTCTAGATCCTCAGCTTTTTCCAAGCGATAGCAATCGACATGCACTAGTCTTTTTACTCGAGCATGCTTGGTCTGATATATTTTCATCAAAACAAAAGTAGGGCTAGTGATATTGTCTTCGATACCCAGCGCCTTGGCCAAGCCTTTTACAAAAACTGTCTTGCCAGCACCCAAGTTTCCTACCAAAGCCAAAACCTCGCCACCCTGAAGTTGTTCCACAATATCTTGGGCGATTTTTTCTGTCTCACCTTGAGTTTTTGATGTATATTCTTTCATTTTTATTATTTTATTGTTTGGAGAAATCTAGCGTAAACTAATCCAGGACAATTGCTTAATTATACAATACTGCACCGAATTACTCAAAAACTACTTTTCAACTAATTGCCAGTTGGCCTGTGGCTCTAATTTACTGATATTTTCCCCACGCAAGATGCTAGCTCGTTTATTTTTTAATCTATAGAAAGCGGCCGCTCCAATCATAGCAGCATTGTCGCCAGTGAACTTGATATCTGGTGCAAAAAAAGGTAGAGCTAGTTTATCAGCTTTATATTTTAAGATCTTTTTCAAAAAAGTATTAGCTGAGACTCCACCGGCAAGCATTATGGCCTTAGCTTCATATTTTTTAGCGGCCAAAAAAGTCTTTTTGACCAAAACATCCGTGACCGCTAGTTGAAAACCGGCACAAATATCTGCTACATCTTGTTGATTTATTTTTTGCTTCTTTTCCATAAAATACAAGATAGAAGTTTTGAGTCCAGAAAGACTAAAATCAAAATCATGACTATTGATCATTGGTCGTGGAAAATCATATTTTTGAGCATTGCCCATGGCAGCCAATTTACTGACGATCGGCCCACCAGGATAGCCAAGATTCAAAAGTTTAGCTACCTTATCAAAGGCTTCACCTACAGCATCATCAAGTGTTTTACCGATCAGTTCATATTTGCCATGATCAGTCATCAGGATCAACTCGGTGTGTCCACCAGAAACCACTAAAACAATACAAGGAAAAACATTTATTTTGTTAGTCTGCAATTCTGGGTGAGTAAGCCAATTGGAATATATGTGTCCCTCCAGATGATTGATAGGCACTAGTGGCTTATTACTTGCTAGACTTAGGGCTTTGGCGGTTGCCACTCCCAAAACTAAAGAAGTCACCAAGCCTGGTCCTTGGGTAAAGGCAATATAGTCAATATTTTTTAGCTTATTTTTACCCAGAGTATGGTCAAGTAATGGCATGATAGTTTCTAGGTGCTTGCGAGAGGCTAGCTCTGGCACTACACCGCCATATTTTTTGTGAATATTGACTTGAGAATAGACAGAATCTTTTTCTAAATACAAAAAACCCCTTCGCTCACCAATGACAGCCAAGGCAGTCTCATCACAGGATGTTTCAATTGCTAAAATGCGCATATATCTATTATAGCAGATTTAATATTTTATGATAAAAAGACCGCTCTGTCAATCTTGTGGACTACTGTTTTCTTTTCTGTAAAAATGCTATAAGCTATAAATATGTCCCGCCAAAAACTCAAGAAATTCGCCGAACTAAAATCTTTTACCAATGTCTTAGAATTCGGTGATAAAAATTTTAATAAAAAACTAAAACAATTTATCAAGCACGATGATAAGATTATTTTAGAATTGGGTTGCGGCAAGGGTGAGTATAGCTTGGCTCTAGCTGAAAAAAATCCTGCATACAAATACCTAGCCCTAGATATCCAAGGCGAAAGATTGTGGCATGGTGCAAAAATTGCTCAGACAAAAAAATTAAATAATTTATTATTCGTACGTTTCCAAGCTGACTTTTTAGAAAAGATTTTTCCTGAGCAATCAATAGACGAAATATGGATCACTTTTCCTGATCCTTACCCACGAAAAAAACAAGCTAAAAAAAGACTAGTGTCTGTCCAATTTTTAAAAAAATATAAAAAAATATTAAAAGCTAAGGGATTTATAAATCTCAAAACTGACGATAAAAAATTATTCAATTTTACTGTAAAAACCGCCACAGAAGAGAACTTTAAAATCAGTAAAAAAATAGTTGATATCTATAAACAAAAAAGCTTGAAGCCAGAGCTTAAAATAAAAACCTATTTTGAAGAAAAACACCTAGCAAACAAGAAGAAGATCCATTACTTGAAAATACAGAAAACTAGCTAAAACAACGCCAGAAAAGGCCTACTATTAGGTCTTTTTTAATATTGACCCCGCCCCCTTCCCGCTAAGGCGGGACTTCGCGGGGCGAGATCGGTATTATAAATACTCACTCTAAAAATAATAAAAAATAGTAACATAAATTGCTCTTTTCCTTAACATTGACAGAACATCGTATATATGCTATAATTATATATTAATTAATTTGAAGAATCATGAAATACATCAATAAAATCATCGTAATAAGTGCCTTATTACTATCTTTATTAAGTCCCCTATTTGTCAGGGCTGATGTTATTATTTCTAATATCAAAATCTCCAACCTTCGCAATGGTATGGTCGATATGTCTTGGAATACTACTGAGCCTAGTAAAGCTTATATCTATTATGGCTTAAACCCCGACGACCTAAACCTAAGTATGGGTTATGGCGCTTTTGATTATGGCCATCAAAGTGTTTTGACCGGTTTAGTAAAAGATAAAAATTATTATTATAAAATAATCGCTGAAGATCAGGGTGCTCGTCGCTACGAAACTTATATCCAAACTTTTTCCACTAAGGGCATGATCGATACCCATAAGCCGACTATCTCAAATTATAAATTACTACAAAGTACTGGCAACGCTGTAGCTATTTCCTGGACCACTGATGAAGTCACCAGAAGTACAATAGTTTATAGTGTTGTCGATGCTACTCGTAAATCAACTATTAATCAAAGTGCCTACACTACTGATCATGTCTTGTATATTTACAAGCTGGCAGCTGATACTAGATACACAGCAGAAATAACTGCCATTGATAAAGATAAAAATAGTGGTGAAAAAAAATACATTGTTTTCAATACTTCTTCTGGCACACAGAATGGCTCAAATCTTGCCATCAATAATATCAGACCACTACAGTTGGATCCCAATAGAATCAGCGATACTACTGCTTTGATTAGTTGGTCCAGCAACTACGTAGCCAACAGTACTATTTATTATGGCACGAAATCTACTAGTTTAAATAAAAAAGTTGCTGTCAGCGCTACACCAAAATATGAACATGAGATTTTTTTGACCAACCTGACACCAAATACTATTTATTACTATAAAATAGTCATAGAAAAAGGTATTTATAATAAAAAAATTGAAGCCACTGGTCATAGCTTCATGACTTTGCCAAAGCAAAGAGCTGTCATCACTGTACCACAAGTAGCTGGCGAAAAAATCTACAGCTCTACACTAGATAGTGACTATGACGGCTACACTGATCAAGAAGAAGTTGCTCACAAATATAATCCTTATGGTTATGGACGCACCATTTCTGAAATATTACTTCGCCTAAAAAATACCAATACCTTGGAAGCTAAACAATCAGCTTATCTAAAAAATTGGTTGAAAAATAATCTAGGTACTTATAGTGTCAGCGCCAGAGATTGGGCGATCCTAGTCAATGCCTACACCTACAGTGGTTACTCTGAACAAGCTATCAAACAGTCTATCCGCTTTGGTGGCAAAACTGTGCATCCTAGCATCCCCTTTGCTCAGTGGCAAAATAGTCAGGATTACCAAAATTATATTAATCGCTAAAATAAATAAACAACCCTCGCAATGCGAGGGTTGTTTTAAATTTCTTATTATCTAAGAAGTATTAGACTAAGCTAACTTTAACAGCTGCTGGTCCTTTTGGTGTATCGCTCATGTCAAAAGTGACATCGTCACCTTCGTGTAATTGATCGAATGAAACACCACTCAATTCGTTGGCATGAAAAAATAAATCTTTTCCGCCATCTTCTGGAGTAATGAAACCAAAATTTTTATCGCTTACTAATTTCTTGATTTTGCCTTGCATAATTTTAGAAATAAAGTGAATTAAAGCATAGGTAGCTAGAAATTCGACTATATTTCCGCTAGTGAATGCATAAACTACTGTTTTGGCAGGCTTTATGAATAAAGCGCACCAAGACAATCGTTTGTCCATGATAATAGCATCTTTGAAGCTAAATGTCAAAGAAAAAGCTTGACTAGCCTAAAACAAAAAAACAACCTATTTTGGTTGATTTTTTTCTGGTGACCCCACGGGGAATCGAACCCCGATTGCCAAACTGTTATTAATTCTTGCCGGCTTGGTGACCCCACGGGGAATCGAACCCCGATTGCCAGGATGAAAACCTGGTGTCCTAACCATTAGACGATAGGGCCGTCAGGTCACCAAGCCGAGATGAATTATTATTAATTTTCAAACAACTTATTGGCCATGAGGATGCCACCGCAGAGCGGGGTCCCGCTACGCGGGAAAAACCTGGTGTCCTAACCATTAGACGATAGGGCCAAATATATAAAATACAAGGCAGATTATAACTTGATCTTTGACAAAAGTCAATGCTGGTGGCGGATACTTATATTTTTTGGTATAATAAATATACAAAAATATGAATGAAATAACTACACAAATTACACCAAGTAACAACTCTGCCTTGACTACTCCAAATGTCGGTGGCAAGAGTGAACTAATGGACGCTGGTAAAATACTCAGTGAATTATTGCAAGTCAAAAAAGGAGATATGGTCGGTGACCTAGGTGCTGGTGGCGGATTATTTTTGATGCAAGCCGCTCGCCTCGTCGGTGATCAGGGCCAAGTCTATGCTGTCGATGTAGTAAAAAATATTTTATCTGAACTAGAATCAAAAGCTAGACTGTCCGGACTCAATAACATAAAAACTGTCTGGAGCAATCTAGAGCTCATTGGTGCTACCAAAATAAATAGTGAAAGTCTGGACTCCGCTATTTTGGTCAATGTCCTATATCAGTCCGAAAAACATTTTGAAATAATGTCTGAAGCCACTCGCTTATTAAAAAAAGGTGCTAAACTACTAGTGATTGACTGGGCTGACAATGATTTGTCATTTGGACCCTCTAAAGAAAGACTAGCCAAACCAGAAGAAATCATGAGTCTAGCCTCGCAAATGGATTTGGACCTAGTCCAGCAGTTCAAGGCTGGCCCATACCACTTTGGTTTGATTTTTAGCAAAAAATAATAAAAATACTAGCGCCAATAATCAGGCGCTTTTATATTTGACTTTATTCCGTAAATTATCTAACATATCTCATATAAATAAACATTATGGATTTAACAAAACTATTGGACTGGTCTTACCTATTCCGTGCCTATACCTTTGAAGCCTTATCTACTCCTTTTCGAGTGGCTCTTTATGGTTTTTGTGTCTTGGCTATTGTGCTAGCTATTTTGGCTCAACGCCAATTAGCCAAAAATCCTGGCTACAAAAAATCTTTTTACAAAAAATTGATTGGCTTTGGCTGGACTAGCAGTATCGTCGGTTTACTATTTATACTATTTCGAGAAACCAGAGCCATGTATTTAGGCTCTCGTTTGTGGCTTTTGCTTTGGGCTATAGGTATATTGGTCTGGGCTATTTATCTACTATTTTACTATTTGATCACTATTCCAAAAATCAAAAAGAAAAAAGAAGAAAATGCCGAATTCAACAAATGGTTGCCTAAGGCTAAAAAATAATTTTCAAATAAAATATAAAAACAGGCCTTGGTCTGTTTTTTATGTCTAAAAAATATCTAGGATCTATCGGTGAAAAAATTGCTTTAAAATATTATCTTAATCATGGTTTTATTTTATTAGCCAAAAATTATTTCACTCGCTATGGCGAGCTTGATTTAGTCTTATACAAAAATAAGATATTTTATGGCATCGAGGTAAAAACTAGGACTAACTATACATATGGCTTTGCTGAAGAAATGATCAATAAAAATAAAATTGAAAAAATGCGTCGAACATGTCACTTATTTGCTCCACAAGCTGATTGGTATTTAGAAATAATCGTCATTTATTTAAAAAATAAACAGACTAAAATAAAAAGGTTTCCCATAGATAACTATTGACTAATAACGCAAAATACCGTAGAATATGTTTATTAAGCTAGTTTAATTATAAACTAGTTTTTTTTAAAAATTAAAATCCATAAAATGTCGAGTAATAACACAATGCTCGCTGCTATCAAGCAGGTTTGCCAAGAAAAAAACCTGTCCACTGAGGCAGTCATTGGTGCCATCGAGGCGGCTCTAGCTGCTGCCTACCGCAAGGAGTATGGTACCCCTAATCAAAACATCAAAGTAGTCTTCAATGCTGACAATGGCCAAACAGCAGTTTTTGACGTAAAAACTGTCGTCGAAAATGTTGACCTAGAAGAACAAGAAAAGCAACTAGAAGAAATGCATGCCCGCAAAGAAGCTGGCGAAGAAATCAGTGAAGAAGAGATGATTAAGAAATTTAATCCTCGCGCTGAAATCATGATTGCTGAAGCTCAAACTATCAACAGTGACTACAAGATTGGTGATGTCATAGAAACCAAACTACCAGTACCAGAAGAGTATGGTCGCATGGCTGCTCAGACTGCCAAACAAGTCATCATCCAACGTCTACGTGAAGCTGAAAGAGATCATATCTTCAGTGAATATAAAGATAAAGAAGGTCAATTGACTATAGGTACTATCCAAAGACGAGAAGGTCGTCGCTTTATCGTAGACCTTGGTCAAGCTACTGGAGTCTTGGCCCCCGAAGAACAAATTCGTAGTGAAGGCTACAATATTGGTACTCGCTTAAACTTTTATATCTCCGCTGTCCGCATGGGTAGCAAAGGACCAGAAATCATCCTATCCCGCACTCATCCAGAAATTGTCAAAGAATTATTCGCTACCGAAGTACCAGAAATTGCTGCTGGTACAGTAGAGATAAAATCCATTGCTCGTGAAGCTGGTGCTCGTACCAAAATAGCTGTCTTTACCGCTGACGAAAATATCGACCCAATTGGCTCATGTGTTGGTCAAAGGGGTGCCAGAGTACAAACCGTCATCAGTGAGCTCGGTGGTGAAAAAATAGATATCATTCATTGGAATAGTGATCCAAAAACTTTTATTGCCAACTCTTTGAGTCCAGCTAGCATCGGCAAAATAGAAGTAGACGAAGAAAGTAAAACCGCCAAAGTCATGGTCAATGATGATCAACTATCACTAGCTATTGGTCGCGGTGGGCAAAATGCTCGTCTAGCTGCCAAGTTGACTGGCTGGAAAATTGATATCATATCTCCTAGTAACCCTGATAAAAACCCCAGTAACCACGCTCCTCTAAGCACAGCTGACAAAGCCGAAGAAGTAGAGGAGACACAAGAAGAGAGTGTTGAAGAAACGGATGAAGTATCCGCCAAAGGCGGACCCGCCTCTGGCGGGGAGGAGACAAAGGTCAAAAAAGAAAAGAAACCCGCTAAATCTAAAAAAACTAAATAAGTAATATTTAATAATTAAAAAAACTATGGGAACAATTAAATTATTAGCTATTTTATCTTCATTGCTATATATCGGCTTTGGCGCTTGGATGATTACACGTATTTTGAAAAGTCCAGCCGGTGATGACAAGATGAAAGAAATCGCCAAGGCTATCCAAGAAGGTGCCAAGGCTTATTTAATCAGACAATACAAAACCATTGCTTACTTAGCTGTCGCTCTATTTATAGTTTTGTGGATCGCTATTGATTTTGGTACAGCTTTTGCCTTTATTATCGGAGCTGTCCTATCAGCCGCTGCTGGTATTATCGGCATGAATGTCTCTGTGCGCACCAATGTCCGCACTACCGAAGCAGCCAAAACAAGCATACAGTCTGCCATGCGCATGGCTGTACTCGGTGGCTCAGTCACTGGTATGCTAGTTGTTGGCTTA